>CAZDYR010000056.1:0-10003 GCA_964509625.1 uncultured Smithella sp.
AAAGTTCTGGAAATGATCACCGCACCAGGCCCCATCGCAAGCATCTGCTGAAACTGTTCCCGTTCCGCGGCAAAATTATCGATCAAACCGACTTGATAGCCCTTTGTTGTGAGGTAGCTGTACAAAAATATCCCGTTGAGTTTCATGGAAGCCGACCACGTCATGGTTCCCTGACCCTCAACGGGAGGAACCACGCGACCCCCGTGTTTCAAGTAGTTTAAAACCACCTGGATATCCGCAGTCATGCCATCCAGGTTAAGTCGAAGCGGCCCGGACCCCGAAAGGCTTTTCACGTCGTAATCAGAAATAATAATGGCATCCATTGCGGAATGAGTTAACCTTTCAGAAGTCTTTGATATATATCTCTCTTCATTTATACGCTACAGAATCCCTGTGATATGACCTGATTCATCGATATTAATTTGATTGGCTGCCGGAATTTTGGAAAGGCCGGGCATCCTCAGAATTTCACCCGTTATCGGGATTAAAAAACCCGCGCCGGAAGCGATCTTGATTTCCCTTACGGTAACAATAAAATCGCTGGGAAGACCTAAAAGACTCGGGTTATCGGAAAGCGACTGCTGCGTTTTGGCAATGCAGACCGGAAGCTTGTCATAGCCGATCTTTTTGATCAGATCGAGATTGCGCTTTGCCTGCGGCTGGTAGTCAATGGAAACGGCACCGTATATTTCACTGGCCACTTTGAATATTTTATCTTCCACCGGCAGATTCCAGTCATACAAGGGACGATACTTGCCCTTTGCTCCGGCTATAAGGCCAACTGTCTTTTCAGCCAGCTTGATGCCACCCTCTCCTCCCCGGCTAAAGATATCCGCCGGAGCGATATTCATTCCCTCGTTCTCGGCAGCTTTAACGACCGCGTTAATTTCCGCGTCAGTGTCGGAGGGGAATCGGTTTAAGGCAATAATGCACGGCACATTGAATTTATCGATATTCTCATAATGTTTGCGAAGATTATCCATACCCAGAACGGCCGCACGCGCATTAGGTTCATTGAGGTCCGCCCGGTCGATGCCGGCGTGGTATTTCAGTGCCCTGACGGTGGCAACCAGAACAACGATCCTGGGACTCAAATCACCGTATGGCGCGACAATATCGAAATACTTTTCCGCGCCGAGATCAAAACCAAACCCGGCCTCGGTCACCACATAATCAGCCAGTCTGAGTGCCATGTCCGTACCGATGATGCTGTTGGTCCCCTGGGCGATATTGGCAAAAGGCCCGCCGTGAATGATTGCCGGCACGCCTTCAGTTGTTTGAACCAGATTGGGCAACAGCGCGTATTTCAAGAGTGCCGTTACCGCTCCCTCCACTTTGAGATCACCGGCTATGACCGGTTTGTCATCGTAGGTAAATCCCACCAGGGTATTTTTGATCTTGTCTTTGAGCTCCGCATAGGAGCGCGATAAACAGAGGATCGCCATAATTTCACTGGAGGGCACAATGTCAAATCCGGTTTCCCTTGGAACGCCGTTGGTGGAGCCTCCCAGACCGATGACGATATCCCTGAGCGATCGATCGTTCATATCCACAACTCTGCGCCAGGTGATTTTGCGCGGATCTATATTCAGAGGATTACCGTGAAAAATGGCATTATCCAGAATGGCGGAAAGCAGGTTGTGCGCGCTTTCAACCGCCGGAAAATCGTTCGTGAAATGGAGATTGATATCGTCCACGGGATGAACGCGCGACATTCCGCCACCGGTTGCTCCGCCTTTCATACCGAACACCGGCCCGAGAGACGGCTCCCGCAATGCCGCGATGGTGGATTTACCGATCCTAGCCAGTGCCTGTGCCAGTCCGATGGAAACGGTTGTCTTTCCCTCCCCGGCGGGGGTTGGCGTCATGGCCGAAACCAGAATTAAAGAAGAATTATTTTTTCTGGAAAATCTTTTGATCGCTTCAAGTCTGATTTTAGCCTTGTAGCGGCCGAACAACTCCAGATCGTCTTCTGTAAGCCCGACCGACGAGGCAATCTCAAGAATCGGTTTTAGGTTGTTTTCCTGAGCGTGTTTTTTAATCTTGTGCATAGTTTATTTACTGATGACGGCATCGAAACGGATGTCAATATTATATTCGTCGCTAATACGGTTAAAATCATTTTTAAGATCGATAATCTTGACTGCCGGCGGCAGTGAAAAATAGCAAACCATCTGAAATGTATTGGCACCGGTCATGGGATTGTTGTCTACGTTTGTGGAAATATCGTCGATATTGACTTTCTTCGTCTGCAGGGACTTGCAGATCTGATGAATGATACCGGGATGATCAATGGATGTGGCGATGAGTTTATAGGGAATTGACGGCAGGAGCTCTTTATGGCCGGGTGCTTTGGTCTTCCGGACATGGATTTCCAGCTTTGTTTTTTCGCGCAGACTATCCAGGTCTTTGATCAGCCGCTCAATATCGTCCGTCTTTCCCGATGTGAGAATAATCATGCCGAATTCATTGCCGAGCACACAGCCGCGGGAACGTTCAATGTTGATGCCTCGAGCCGTGAAAAACTCTGCAATCTCCCTGGCCAGACCGGGACGGTCCTGACCCATTGTGGAAATAACAACGTATGATCTCATAGGGCGTCTCCATTATTCCTTAAAATACCGATAAGTTTTTGCACACTGAAGTCTTTTTCTATCGGTAGCCTATTGAAATGTCAAGAAAAAGTAAAAAGGCCGCGAAGAAATCTGCGAAGCGAATCATGATTTTATGGTTGACAAACGACAGCCACAGACATAAGAGACGTCACAAGGTGAAAATTATGGTTCTGTCAGATCAAGTCACACCCTATAGTTTCCGTGAAGAATTATTAAACAGTATTACCCATGGTACGGGCATTTTGTTAAGTATTGGCGCTCTGGTTTTGCTGATTGTTTTTTCCAGTCTGTACGGAAGCGCCAGACATATTGTGAGCTGTACAATTTTCGGCGTCACGCTGATCTTGTTATATACCGCATCAACTCTATATCACAGTTTTCAGAAACCACGGGTTAAACGTTTTTTGAAAATTTTTGACCACTCCTGCATCTATTTACTCATTGCCGGTACTTACACGCCGTTTCTTCTCGTTACGTTGAGCGGGGCTCTGGGGTGGATGATGTTCGGGGTGATCTGGTTTTTGGCCTTTTCAGGAATTGTGCTGAAAATATTCTTTGTGCATCGTTTCAAAATTATATCGACGATTGCCTATGTCCTGATGGGCTGGATTATCATTTTTGCCATCAAGCCGCTGCTTGACTCATTGCCATCCGGCGGCATCGTCTGGCTGGTCGCCGGCGGCCTGGCCTACACGCTGGGTGTTGTTTTTTATGTCTGGAAGAAACTTCCTTTCAATCATGCAATCTGGCATCTTTTTGTTCTGGGCGGAAGTATCTGTCATTTTTGCGCTGTGATCTTTTATGTCCTCCCTGTGAAATCATAGCGGGATAAAAACGGCATTGAATTCTCATTTTTGAAATGCTAGAAACGGCTGTATTTCAACAATGACATCCTACAATTTTGGAGATCGATATGAAAAAAATCATTTCAGTTATTCTTGGTCTGGCGACTCTTTTGATGATTTTTGCGGCGGCACAGGCCAAAGACAGATACACGGTCACGGTTCTGCCGTTTTCAGTGCATAGCGCGGAGAATCTAGAATACGTCCGTCAGGGGATCTCCGACATGCTGGTCAGTCGAATCTCCGCGGCCGATAAGATTGACGTCACGCGCAAAGATGTTGTTCAGGAAATCCTGAAGAAATCGGGAACAAAAGAGTTGAATCTCACGGAGGTCCAAACCATTGGCAGGCAGTTGAAATCGGACTATGTCGTGTGGGGAAGCATTTCAAAAATCGGCAGCAGCATCAGCATCGACGGGAAGCTCGTAGACATTGCCGGAAGCAAGTCCGATGTGGGCATTTATTCCCAATCGCAAACACTTGATGAAGTGATTCCCAGAATAAATGATTTTTCACAGCGGATCGTTCAGCATATCCTTGGGACGACGTCCCAGACCGCTCCACTGAATACAACGGCTGCACCGTCTGCCCCGGTGGCGTCAGCGACTCAACCGGTGGTTGCGTCGCCTCCTGCTCCCGGAATCTCCAGGGAGGCGCAAATCATTTCAGGCATGAAGACGGGCGGCAGAAAAGGCACGCTGACCTCCATGATCAACCCTGAGTTCATCAACGCTTCTGATCCCGTCAACCGCAAAGGGTTCTGGATGAGCCAGGAATATAAATCAGAATTTGTCGGCATGGATATCGGAGATGTCAATAAAGACGGTCAAAACGAAGTCGTTGTCATTGACAAGCATAATGTTTTTATTTACCAGAAGACAAAGGATGCGCTTGTATTATTAAATCAAATCAAGGGGAAATCCTACAACCATTATATCTCCGTGGATGTGGCGGACATCAACAGGGACGGTACTCCGGAAATTATTGTCACATCACTGAACGAAAAGCTGCTCAACTCTTTTGTCCTTCAGTACCAGGACGGTCAATTTAAAACCATTGCTTCCGACATTCGTTTTTTCTTGAGGGTGGTTGATACGCCGTCAGGCGTGCCGTTGCTCCTGGGGCAGTCTTACGGGATTGAAAAAGTATTCGATTCGCAGATCTATGAAATAATCTGGAAAAACGGAAAGTATATCGACGGCGATAAGCAGAAAATACCGATGGGCTTATCCATTTACGGTTTAACCATTGAAACACTGGGATCAGGCACCAGTGAAAAAATTGTGGCTTTTGACGAACTGGACTATTTATTGATTATCACGCCGACACACAAGCCTTTGAGCCGGATCCTTTCGTTTGGTTTTTCACCCGACGAACTGATCTGGAGAAGCGATGAAGTTTACGGAGGCAGCAACAACTATATTGCCAACATCGACAAACAAAAGCAGCAATCCAACGAAGCCACCCAACCGGAAAGCGCTTTCGCCAATCTCCGGATTTTGTCGTTTGATACCAACAAAGACGGTAAAAAAGAGTTTATCATTGTCAAAAACCTTTCATCCGTCGCCCGTATTTTTAAAAACCTGAAACTTTTTACGTCCAGTGAAATCTATAATCTGGAGTGGGACGGCCTCGGGCTCGCCGAAAACTGGCGGACAAAAAAAATAAACGGCTATGTCGCTGACTATTGTTTTAAGGACATCGACAACGACGGAAAGCCCGAAATTGTGCTGGCGCTGGTAAAATCGGTCGGAGCGGCAATCAGTGACCGAAGTGTCATCGTTGTTTACGAACTGGATATGCCGCAATAGGTATTGACAAACGTTCTGCTCTTCGATATAGCGTCCGGGCGACCTGGCAAGACAAATTTGCAAATGTGTCGTAAAGGGTTTTAAATATTTAATCCCTCAGAGGCGGTGTAGCTCAGTTGGTCAGAGCATACGGCTCATATCCGTAGTGTCCCTGGTTCAAATCCAGGCACCGCCACCATAATTTACTCCCCACGACTTTCGGGCGGGGTGTTTTCGCAAAGAACTCCATGGTCGCCAGATCGACAAAGCATCATTCAGTTTTTACTCCGAGGTTTTTCCTTAAAAACGGGCATATTCAGTCAATACTGGCTTCATCTCATATTTTAGTCCCTCCCCATCGCCATCTTCTGGAACACTCGCAGGCATTGATTATTGACACAACACAAGGATCGAAATTACTGGCTTATGTTTCCAATCATCCCCGTGCCAAAGCCTTGATCATTCTCCTGCACGGCTGGGAAGGCTCTTCATCTTCCGCATATATTCTGTCCGCGGGAGCATACTTTTACAACAGGGAATTCTCCATCTGCCGTCTGAATCTGAGAGATCACGGGGAATCCCATCATTTAAACGAAGACCTTTTTCACGGCGCACTACTTCAGGAAACATTCGATGCCGTCAACACCCTGGCGAATCAGTCTGGACATCTACCTGTTTTTTTACTTGGTTTTTCTCTGGGCGCCAACTTTTCCCTGCGCATCGCCATAAAACATTCTCAAACACCCGTTCATAATCTCAAACAGGTATTTGCCGTCAGTCCGCCTCTGGACCCCTACAAAACGACGCTCGCCATAGATAAAGGTCTGGTTCTTTATCGGAAGTATTTTTTAAAAAAATGGAAACGTTCTTTGAAAATCAAACAACAGCTGTTTCCGGAAAAATATGATTTTACGGATATGCTGCACGCTAAAACGTGTATGGCGTTAACCAACGATATTATGACCTTTTTTCCTAATTTCTCGTCCTATCGCGAGTATTTCAAATTGTACACGCTGGAGAAAAAATCTTTTGAACATCTTTCTATTCCGGTCAGTATATTCATTGCGGAGGATGACCCCGTTATCCCGCTGGAGGATTTTCATTCCCTCCGGGAGAATCATTTTTTAAAAATATTCCGGCAGCCATACGGAGGCCATTGTGGTTTTATTGACTTGTTTCCCTGCAGCCGCTGGTATAATAACGAGATATCAGAAACATTAAGATCGGAATTGAAGGATTGAAATGAATTTATCGATGCTTCGGGAAAAAGATGAATTTCCACTTTATGTGTCGAGCGTATTAGACAAACTACCCGTTGACTATTGCGAAAAACACTTCTCGATCGTTCAGTCTAATGCAGGCGGCGCCAATCATCTTGAAGCCGGTGTCGTGGTTCTGCTTGTCTTTAATCATGCAGAATTTTCTTTTCAGCTGATTAAACGTTCGGCATCCGTCGCTCAGGCGGGAGACATCAGCTGTCCCGGCGGCATCCTGGAAAAATCGACGGATGAGATGCTGAGTCACATTCTTTTAAAAACCGGCATTATCCGTTCGATTGATGACCGGATGCTGGATGCTCTCCCGAATAAAGACGAGCAGACTGTGTCGTTGATCAGAATATTCCTGATGAATGGCCTTCGCGAATCATGGGAAGAAATAGGCTTGAGTCCACTTAATGTCAGCTTCCTGGGCGCCCTGCCCTCCTATTCACTCACTTATTTTACCCGGACCATTTTCCCGCTGGTATGTCTGGTTAAAGAACCCTATGCTTATCGTCTCAACCCCGAGGTTGAAAAACTGCTGGAAATACCGGTGAGCTACTTTTTTCAAAGCTCATCCTATGCCACCCTGGAGGTTGTTTCCGGTCTCGGAACCTCTGATCCCCGCTATCATGTAAAATTCCCGTGCCTGGTCATTCCGGACGGTAAAGGCGATGAAGACATCCTCTGGGGGGCGACATTTCATATTATCACTCATTTTCTACAGATCATCTCTGGCGATCCATTACCACTGTCAGATCCATTGCGCAGCGTTAAAAAAACGCTTTCACCTCATTACGCTTCCGGATACCGCTGATACCATGAGCGTTTTATCCATTAATCAACAGCCTGTTGACACCGTGATCTTCGATTTCGACGGCACGCTGGCTTTATTAAACATTGATTTTGACCGGATGCGTCGCTCCATTCACGCATTGCTTTCTTCTTACGGCATTGATTATAAAATCCTGCGCCACACGTTTATTTTGGAAATCATCGACGAGGCGGAAGCGCTTCTGCAAAAAAGCGATGGAGAAAAGTCGGAATCTTTCATCACAAACGCTTACCGGATTATTGAGGAAATTGAAATGGAAGCGGCTCGGCAAGGAGAGTTATTCAGCGGGACAAAAGATCTTCTTACCAGGCTCAGAACGCATTCCATCCGAATCGGGATTATTACCAGAAACTGCTCCCAGGCAGTCCTTACCGTGTTTCCTGATATTACATCTTATTGTCCGGTGGTTATCTGCCGCGACGATGTCGGCCACGTCAAACCGCATCCCGAGCAGCTCAATCTCGCATTATCCAGGCTGCACAGCCCGCCCGAAAGGTCTGTCACGATCGGTGATCACCCCCTGGATATTGAAACCGGTCGTACTGCCGGCACGTTGACGGCGGGCGTCCTGACGGGTCATTTTCAGGAAAAGGATTTCATACGGATCAGCGCAAGTATCGTTTTAGCTGAAGCGTCGGACATCTTGAATTATTTATTACCGGCTCATCAGGATTGACATATTTTTATTAATTATATAGGGAATAAAAACATACAAATCAGAAGCCCCCGACAGACAGCGATGTTGACAGCTTTGAGTATAAGGAGAATAGTATGAATCCTCACGTGTTTCGTGAATACGATGTAAGAGGTATCGTTGATCAGGACCTGAACGAAATCTTTGTTGTAAATCTGGGACGGGCTATCGGCACTCATGCCGTTCAGCACGGGATTAAGAACATGACCGTGGGACGCGACTGTCGCCTCAGTTCCGATGCATACCATCAGTATTTAATCCAGGGCCTGAATGCCGCGGGGATTGACACCGTCGATATCGGCCTTTGCGCCACACCCATGCTTTATTTCTCAATCCGTCACTTCCGGGCGGGCGGCGGTGTAATGGTCACCGGAAGCCATAATCCACCGGAGTTTAACGGCTTCAAAATCTGCATCGGCTTCGATTCCATTCACGGCCAACAGATTCAGGAATTAAGAAAAATCATGGAAACCGGCAATTACCTGTCTGGAAAAGGAACGGGGCAATCCCAAGACATCACGGAAAATTATCAGCACTATCTTTTCGAGCATATCCGCACGGACAGAAAGCTGAAAGTGGTTTTGGACGCCGGAAACGGCGTGGGAGGGAAATTTGCTCTGCCCATTCTGGAAAAGATGGGCTGTGATGTGACCTGCCTGTATTGTGATCCCGACGGTCTGTTTCCCCATCATTTCCCTGATCCAACGGTGGAAGACAATCTGAAAGACCTGATCAGGCTGGTCGCAAAGAAGCAAGCGGATTTGGGCATCGCGTTTGACGGAGACGCCGACCGTATCGGCGTCATCAGTAATACCGGCGAAATTATCTGGGGGGACAAACTGCTGCTGTTGTTTGCCAGATATATCTTGAAAGAGCATCCCGGCGCGACAATCATCGGTGAAGTTAAATGCTCACAGGTCTTATACGACGGTATCAGGAAGCATTCCGGAAGACCGATCATGTGGAAAGCCGGCCATTCACTCATCAAGGCTAAAATGAAAGAAGAAAAAGCCCTCCTGGGCGGCGAGATGAGCGGTCATCTGTTTTTTGCCGACCGGTATTTCGGTTATGATGACGCCATCTACGCCGCAGTTCGATTACTGGAAATTCTTTCGCAGTCATCACAAAGCCTGAGTGACATCTTGGCTGACATACCTCAGACATTTGCCACGCCGGAAATTCGCATGGACTGCGATGACGACAAAAAAGCAACGGTTGTTGAAAAAATTAAACAGCACTATCGAAATACACCTGGCGTGATCGATATTGATGGTGTCCGCATCCCGTTTAAAGACGGCTGGGCTCTTGTACGCTGTTCCAACACCCAGCCCGTCATTGTGCTGCGTTTCGAAGCGTCATCCGCGGAAAGCCTGAAAAGGATTCGTTCGGAAGTAGAAAATCTTCTGGCATGATCCCGAAGACTTCAGCGCTGTTTAACGATACTGTCGAGCTGACTCAGAGCATCATCGATCGTCCCGGTGTTCAGAATGTAGGCATCGGCAAGGGCGATGCACACAGCGACACCATAATGGATTTCCCGCTGATCGCGGTCCTCAAAATGGTCGGCCGAATCATCCTCACGTCCTCTTTGTTTTACCCGATTCAACCTCACACTTCTGGGAGCAACAAAGGCCACAAGCGTGCAGGATACTTTGCTTCGAATCAGTTCGATTTCCGGCCAGGATCGAACTCCTTCCAGAAAGACGACATCAGCATCCTGTTCAAGGGCTTTCTCAACCACCATGCGCGTCACACCCAATCCGTCAACACCTCTCAATTCTGTTGAAATTTTTGCAGCGCTTTCCGGATCTCCCTTGCATCCCCTCTTGAGCATTTCCGCCCGGACAAAATCACCCGTCGAAAAGTGCGGGTATTGTTGATTCCTGGCATACTGGGCAACAACATTTTTCCCGGATGCCGGCATTCCTGTAACCACAATCAGTTTCATTTTACCTCGCTTTATAAAAA
>CAZDYR010000057.1:0-2088 GCA_964509625.1 uncultured Smithella sp.
TTACGGCAAGCCAAAGGTTGAACTCTATATCATTGTTTGTTTTTTCAATCAAAAATTTTTTCCGGGGTCAATCAAACACCTTCGAGCCGGCTCTCGAGGGATGAAATGAACGCCGTGATGCCGCGGCAAGCCTCGGCCCATCAACGCTCGTGGGATTTGAGGGGGATAAAAACATTCGCCGCGCGGCACAAACCCTCATGCCGGCGAAACCGGCTCCATCAGTTTCCTTCCGATCAGCTGGGACAGCGGCACGATTATCAATCCTTTTTTCTCCAGGGCCGACAAAATTTTATCCAGCTCGATCCAAAAAACCGGATCATCCTGTTTTCGGCGCGCCGGTTTATCATGCAAAAGGATAATATCATCTCCCTTGACCTTTTTAAGAATTCTCTCCGCCAGGTTTTTAACACGGACATTGCCCGCGTCCCGCGCCCGGCAGCTGAAGGTGACACAAAGCAGTCCCTGTTTGCGCAAAACCGGAAAAAGCTTTGGATTTACAATGCCGACCGGCGGGCGAAAAGCCAGCGGGTTCATACCCGTTTTTTGCAGGACGCTTTGCGCTTCCCATACTTCGCGTTCAAGCGTTTTTTGCCCCTTCAGCATGACCAGCGGATCATGCCTCATGGAATGATTGCCGATGCTGTGCCCGCGGCGGATGATTTCCCCGATCAAATCAGGATGCCGCAGGGCATTTAAACCGGAAACAAAGAAAGTGGCCTTGACCCGGTACCGGTCCAGCACATCAAGAATTTTCCCGGTTGTAAATTCGGAAGGGCCGTCATCAAACGTAAGGGCCACATGATTTTTCCCTGATCTGCCCCGGCTGATCACCGGCCCCAGGAAATTCAGTTGAGGGAAAAAACAGCCCAAAACGCATAAAACGACGTAAACAAGAAGCAGGGCAATCGCCAGACCGGGAGCCACAAAAAAAGCGCCGGCCGCGGCAACGATCATGATCATGCCCGCAATATGAGCCGGACTTAAAAATGTCAGGTATTCTTTCATCCGAACTAAAACCTGTCTTCATATTAAGATGACTTTGAAAAAAAGATTCAGAGGCAAGGCGCGCGAAGCTAAAGGAGTGAGGCGTATATCTAATACGCCGCAACGACTGAAGATGAAGCGCAACGCAGCATATGAACTTTTTACAAAGTCATCCATCATTGGATGAGGTGTTCCCACAAAGGCCCTGTGTGCCCCCGGTCATAGAGTCTGGGCAAAATCCGGGTTGCCTTGCTCTCTCCTGCGCCGATCAGCCAGTTCAGCCGCCCGTCGGCATGCACTTCAACCGCCTTCATAATTTCAACATCGGAAATAAAGGGAGACCTGTAGAAAACCGGCTCGAGAAGGTTCTGCGATGGATGAATCTGTCCTTCACGCAAGGCGGTATCAAACAGGGCGGTATGCGGATAGATGCGGATACCGCAAAAAAAGAAAAAAACCGATTGCTCAAGCTGATCGACACCTCTTAATGTTTCCCGCACAGTATCGGGAGTCTCACCGGGGCCGCCCAGGAGAAAATAATGTGCAATATACAAACCGGCCGCCATCGCTTTTTGGTGAGCCCGGAGGACATCGGCGGAAACAAACGGCTTTTGCAGGTTGGAAAGCATGGTGTCACTCATGGATTCCGTACCGAATTCCACATGTGTGAGTCCCGCCGAAGCCAGTTCTTTATAATAGTCGTCCGGAGGAACCGTAGGCGCAAAAAAACCTCCCCAGGGTATGGAAATTCCGGCATTCTTAAAAGCCCGGGCGATTTTCAGACTATGGTCATAACTGGCGTTAAAAGCCGAATCGGTGATAAAAATGTACTTGGCACCGGCATCCTGCAATTCGCGGGCCTGCCCGGCTATTGTGTCCGGCTCGAAAAACCGCATTTTACCGCCTTCAATATGGGGGTAGGTGCAGTAACTGCAATGAAACGGACATCCTCTTTTGGTCTGTAAATTGAGCATCCCGCCGCAAGACAAATAGTACTTCACATGCGAGGCGTCCTTATCGAACGCCCGATCCATGTTACCGCCCCAGGCCCTATATGCGACGGACGAGGTTTGTCTGGTGACAATGCCCGGAACGGCCGCGACA
>CAZDYR010000057.1:2098-9995 GCA_964509625.1 uncultured Smithella sp.
CTTGTTTTCCAGGGCTCGAAGCAGCAGGGAAAAGCTCTCTCCCTCTCCGGCAATGCCGTAATCCGCACCGAGCGCGCGGAGAAACTCCACAGGAAAAATGGTGTAGCCGCTCCCGCCCAGGATAAGGGGCGCCTGAGAATTCTGCCGGATCCGACCTACCAGATCCTGATAGTCGGACAGGAACCCCCGGCGATTGATTGTGTCGGTATTGTCAATATTGCGAATCGAGAGGCCAATATAATCCGGCTCGTAGTCACGCACCTGCTTCCCCAGTTCCTCAAGGGAGGCAAGCTCATTCATATCCAGAATTTTGGTCTTATAGCGGGTATTCAGAGCGCCGGCAACATAGTCAAGCCCCAGCGGATAGACCGCATAAGGCTGCTTCATCATATTGGCGGAAATCAGCAATACTTTCTTCATGAAAATATCATGCTCTATTCGTTGTAAGATGACCGGGAAGTCAAACGTCGCGGCGATCACGCCCTGGACTTTTTTGCCTGCAGAATGTAGGTTGCCAGAGCGCGAACCGATGCGAATACTTTGACGCCAAGCTCTTTGCTCTCGATTTTGACGCCGTAATCTTTTTCAATCATCATCACCAGCTCCAATACATCAATGGAGTCAATGCCTGTATCGCCGCCGACAAGCGGGCCGTCATCTTTGATATCCGCAGGCGCTACATCCAGCAATCCCAGCGTCGCAATAATTTTAACTTTCAGTTCACTGATGATTTCTTCTACTGTGCTCATGGACCACCTCAATATTTTATTTCAACGTTAAAACGCTTCGCGCTCAGACACATTTGCTGTCCGAATCAGGTTCAGAAAGCATCCGGACATCGTCGCCGAGAATTTTTTCCAAAACAACCCTTACAACCCACCGGAAAAACACCTGAAAATACTTCTTCCCGGCCAACTTGATACCGATGAAAAAGATAATGGTGGAGATCGCGTAAATCAAAGGACCTCCGATGACAGCCACCAGCGGTTTTTTAACCCAGACCGCAAGGACACCCAGGGCAATGACCGCCGGCAGACCGATGATATAACTGAACCCGATCAGAATAAGGCCGATCATCATGGGCAATGTCGGTTTCTCACGAATAGCCGATAAATCGGCGCGATCCTCAATCGCGGTTTTGCAATATTTCTTACGGGCTAAAGAAAGAGCCGCTTTTTTAATAATGTTCAAAACCAGTCCCAGCCAAGCAAGTTAATCAACCACCTCGCAGCAAGCTGTTCAGGTAGACAAGGAACGTCATGATACCGCAGCAAGCTAAGGAAACTCAACACTCGTCCCGCTTAAGCGGGATTAAAAAACCAGGCGATCATAGCGCCAATCGGGAAAGATTTTCAATATGTTTTTGAATTCCGATACGCGGCATCCCGCTTCATTTCTTTATCTGTGCATAATCCCGCCCACGGAATTTTTCGACCGGTTCGGATAATCGGGATACGTGATATCCTTGAAAATTCCACTTCTGACCTGTCCGACCGTGTAAATCAGCTCATCATCCACATAAACCCGGCCATCCCCGACAACCAGGGATGATCCGGAATCCTTCAGTTGTGAATAGCGCCGGACATCGACTTCGTATCGGACCACTTTATTGAACGGCCGGATCTGGCCGTTGAACACCACTTCCCCACATCCCAGTGCTCTGCCTGTTCCCAGCGCCCCGCGCCAGACACAGAAAAATCCGATAAGCTGCCAGATCGCGTCCACTCCCAGGCATCCCGGCTGCACCGGGTCTGCCGTAAAATGGCATTGAAAATACCAGGCATCCAGACGGATATCCTGCTCGGAGATGATTTTCCCCGTATTGCCCGTGCTTTCAATCATCGTGATGCGGTCCATCATCAAGAAAGGCGGCGCAGGCAGACGGGCTTCAAATCCGGCCGGCGGATCGACAATCAGCGTTCCGCGTGTAAAGGCGAGGATTTCTTCAAACGCAAAGGACTTCTTCTGTAAAAACTCTTGATAAGTTATCATGATTTTTCTCTTTTCCCCGAATGAGGGTTTTATTTTCAACTCCGATGTTTTTGAACATAAAGCCATCACTTACGCGCCCCCGGATCGGATAAAAGGGCAAAATCTCTAGCGATTGAAGTCCCTATAAGAGAAACCGCCGTTTGTCAAAAGAAAAAACCCGTAACGAAATTTTATGGAAAGAAAGATGAAATTCAGTTATAAGACAGCTCCTTTAAATTAATCTGGGAAAGAGGTACGAAATAATGAACAGAGCAGCACTGCACAAAATCGGCTACGGAGTCTATATCGTCACATCCGGTCTGAACGGGAAATTCAATGGTCAGATTGCCAATTCCGTCATTCAGGCCACCTCCAAGCCCGCCACCATGGCCATTTGCATCAATAAGGAAAATTACACTCATGAATTAATCAAAGCCAGCCGGAAGTTCACGGTCAATATTTTATCCCAAGCCGCTCCGATGACCCTGATCGGCCTGTTCGGTTTTAAAAGCGGACGCGACATTGACAAGTTCAAGGACACCAAAACAAAAACAGGGATCACCGGCCTTCCCGTCATTCTGGATTATTCCCTTGGTTTTATCGAAGCGGAAGTGGAAGGCGAGCTCGATTGCGGAACCCACACCATCTTTCTGGGGAAAGTGGTCGAGGCGGATGTGCTGGGCGAAGGCGAACCGATGACCTATGCTTATTATCAGAACGTCAAAGGCGGAAAATCCCCCAAAACCGCTCCGACCTTTGATGCCGATGCGGCCGCAGCCAAGCCCAAACCTGCTGCCGTGGACCGTTATGTATGCAGCGTTTGCGGTTATGTGTATGATCCGGCACAAGGCGACCCGGATAACGGCGTCACTTCCGGCACCCGGTTTGAAGACATCCCGGATTCCTGGACCTGCCCGGTCTGCGGCGCGGAAAAATCGAAGTTTGAGATAGAGAAGTAGGAGCAAGGTTCAAGGCTCAAGCGGAGCAAGCGGCTTAAGCGCACGGAATCAGGATAAACCGGATGGATTTGCCTTGCTCTCAGCGAAGGTAAAGCTGTTTTTGCCGGAATTTTTAACCCGGTACATCGCTTCGTCAGCGAGTTTGATCAGACGATCCATGTCTGTGCCGTTTTCCGGATAAAAGGCTATTCCGATACTCGTGCCGATCCTCGCCTGCTGCCCATTAACCATAAAAGGCTGGGACATGAGGTGAATGATTTTTCCGGCAATCTGCGCGGCATCATCCGAAGAATGTAATTCGGTCGCGACAAGGAGAAACTCATCCCCTCCGATGCGGGCAACCGTGTCTGTTTCGCGCACACAGTCGAGAAGGCGACGCGCCACCTGTTTGAGCACATCGTCCCCGGCGTCGTGCCCCAGGGTATCGTTGACCGCCTTAAAACCATCCAAATCAATAAACATCACAGCCGCCATATTCTGATGCCGGTGAGCCAGACCGAGCGCCGATGAAAGCCGATCCCTGGCCAATCTCATGGTGGGCAGATTCGTCAGCATATCATGGTTTGCCATGTGTTGAATCTGCTCTTCGGCTTGTTTGCGCGCGGTTATTTCCTGATGTGTACCGGACATGGTCAGAGGCTTGCCGTCTTCGGTCCATGCTACGACCTTGCCTCTATCGAGCACCCAGATCCAATGGCCGTCTTTATGCCGCATGCGCGCTTCGCATTCATAGTAAGGCAATTCTTTTCGAAAATGCCTTTCGAGCAGATCCTGCGATATGGCCAAGTCGTTGGGGTGGGCAAATTTCATCCAGGTCTCGATGGATACAGGCGCCAGCTCGGCCAGCCTATATCCGATCATTTCCGCCCAGCGGTCATTGAACACCGTTTTTCCGGTCTGGACGTTCCATTCCCATGTGCCCACATTGGTTCCTTCCAGAATATAGGCCAGACGCTGACGTTCCGCCACCAGCAATTCTTCCGCCCGCTTACGCTCGGTGATGTCCTCCTTGACACAGATATAATGGGTGGTATTTCCTTTTTCATCAATCATGGGTGAAATCGAGGCATTTTCCCAGTACAGTTCCCCATTCTTTTTCCTGTTATGAAACTCTCCCTTCCATGTTTTGCCGGAAGCAATGGTTCCCCATAACTGCCGATAATTTTCCGGAGACATCTCCCCGGATTTTAAGATGCGGGGGTTCTGGCCAATGACCTCGGAATAACTGTAGCCGGTAATTTCAATAAACTTTCGATTGACATACGTAATATTGCCCTGGGGATCCGTAATGACAACGGCGGCGGGGCTTGCTTCCGTGGCCAGCGACATGTTCCGCAGGGAATCTTCGATGATCCGGCGCTCGGTAATATCTCTGGCAACGGACCGGAAACCGGTTTTATTTCCGGCCGCGTCGCGAATCAGGCCGATGCTGAGTTGATGGACACGAATCGTTCCGTCCTGATGAAGAATCTCGTAGTCATCCAGCGTACTGGATTCGCCGGTCTCATAAGCCCGCCGATAGGCCTCTTCCATCTTGTGCCTGGTCGATGCTGTCGTGAAGCTTCGATAATTGGTTTGATACAACCTCTCCTGTTCACCGGGTTGATACCCCATCATGGCCAGGCCGGCGTCATTGACATAAACGATGTCCCCTCTCAGATTGCTTTCAAAATAGCCTTCTGAAATATTATGCAGAATGTTCCGATACTTTTCTTCGCTTTCCCGCAGGGCTGTTTCGGTCTGCATGCGCTCGTTAAGTTCACCTTCCAGATCCATCAGCAACCGGCGGGCCACCAGAAGAATCAGTCCGAACGTGAGGGCAATAAACAAGGTCTGATAGGCCAGGATGACTAACGCGCCAAAAAGTCCGGACGCAAACAAATGCTTCGCCTGCGGCTGGAGCAGGTTACCGGTGACTTGAATAAGGCTGACAAGGCAAAATCCCGCAAAGACAATACCCGTTGCACGGGTCGCCGGCCGCAGTTGCGGACGCACCTGGTGCAGCATGAGCCAGGCACCCTGGACGCCAATGTACAAAAAGGCAAGAGAAAGATTGACGTTACGCAGCGCGAGGCTGGGATACACAAAAGTAAGGTAAACGTGTATCATCATAAAAACAGCAACCATGGCGGAGTTATGCCACTGCCTGCTTGTTCCCCCAACATAGCGCGCAAGCCCCGCATAGAGGATAACGGTGCCCCCGATTATCAGTGTATTGGCAAATACGATGGAGAAGAGATCCGGCAGGGTGCCCCGAAGCGTGACAAGCACAAGCGCGACCAGCTGCATAACATAGTAAACGAGCCATAAAACGATCTCCGGTGTGCGCTTCCTGTTCTGACGCCACAAAGAAGCCATGACCACAACACCCAGGACGTTGAGCACGACATAGACAATGAAAAGTGTTTTTAATTCAACAGATATCATCGCATTACTCTTAGACTTGAAATACCATCTGATCCGGAACTCAGCCGCCTCTCGGCAAGCTACGGAGAATCAAAGCTCATCGGGATTAAGCGGGATTAAATATTGTCATGACTCCCGCAGTTTTTATAATACCGACCCGCTTCCCGGAGGGGCTTAGAAGTATAATTTACTGTAATATTTATTTAAAAACA
Organism: uncultured Smithella sp.; assembly: GCA_964509625.1. Lineage (GTDB taxonomy): Bacteria > Desulfobacterota > Syntrophia > Syntrophales > Smithellaceae > UBA8904. The sequence goes on from CAZDYR010000057.1 coordinate 7,647, forward strand.
AATGATTATTGCAGAAAAAGTCGCCATTTATCATTGTAATTTAGACGCTGAGTCCTGCATCTTTCTCCAAACCCTTCGCAGTCTGAGTGAATTGCTCACAACCGAGACGGAACTGAAAGCCATGGCGGCGGCGGCAAATTCCGGATTGAGCAGGATGCCGAAGAAAGGATAAAGAACGCCGGCGGCAATCGGAATGCCGATAATGTTATAGATAAACGCCCAGAAAAGATTTTGTTTGATCACCCGCATGGTCGAAAACGAAAGCGCTATCGCCTCCGGCACGCCCGCCAGATCATCCCGAATCAAAGTGATGTCGGCTGCTTCAATCGCCACATCGGTTCCCGCGCCAATGGCAATGCCCACATCGGCTGCCGCCAGCGCCGGCGCGTCGTTGATGCCGTCGCCCACCATCGCCACCACCTCGCCCTGGGCCTGCAGCTTTTTAATTTCATCGGCTTTGTTACCGGGCAGAACTTCCGCCATCACATAGTCAATCCCCAGTTGAGCGGCGACACTTTTGGCCGTCCCTTGATTGTCGCCGGTCACCATCGCGACTCTCAAGCCTCTGCTCCTCAGGCTTTCCACGGCGAGACGTGCGGAAGCTTTCGGCACATCGGCCAGAGCGATAAGACCGATGACGGTTTTCTCCATGGCAATATAAACAACGGTTTTGCCGTCGGAAGCATTTGCCGCCGCCTGCTTACGCAAGAGCTCCGTGGAAATGCCTTGCTTTTCCATTAGCGTTTGATTGCCGATAAGACATAACTTGCCGTCAACTTCGGCTTTGGCTCCCATACCGGACAGAGCTTCAAACTTTTCAGTTGACGCGGGAACAATATTTTCAGCTTTTGCCCGCTGTAAAATGGCCTGTGCCAATGGGTGCTCCGATGTTTTTTCGAGCGCGGCGGCCACTGCCAGCACCTGACGTTCATCAAAGCCATCGGCGCAAACAACGTTCGTCACTTCCGGTTCACCGCGGGTCAGCGTGCCGGTTTTGTCAAAAACAACGACAGTGAGCTTATGGATTTTTTCCAGAGCTTCACCGCCTTTAATCAGGATGCCGCTTTGCGCGCCCAAACCCGTACCGACCATAATGGCCGTTGGCGTGGCCAGTCCCAGCGCGCAGGGGCAGGCAATTACCAGCACCGAAACAAAATTGATCAGCGCGCGGCTGAAACCGGCGTCAACCGGAAGAAAATACCAGACGGCAAAGGTGATAAAAGCAATGATGAAGACGATGGGAACAAAGACAGAGGCGACTTTATCCGCCAGGCGCTGGATCGGCGCTTTGGAGCCCTGCGCCTCTTCCACCATCCGGATGATATGCGCCAGCATGGTATGCGCGCCTACGCCTGTGGCGCTGAGCGTAAAACTGCCGGTTTTATTCATCGTGGCCGCAAACACTTTTTGACCGGCCTCTTTGGCTACCGGCATGCTCTCGCCCGTCAGCATGGATTCATCGATGGTTGATTGACCGGTCAACACGATTCCGTCCACGGGAACTTTTTCTCCCGGCTTCACCAGAATCACATCGCCGATCTGCAAAGCGTCCACAGCCATTTCGACTTCAGCCCCGTCGCGCAGAACATGCGCGGTTTTCGGTTTAAGACCAATCAGTTTTTTGATCGCGGCGGAAGTCCTGCCTTTGGCGCGGGCCTCCAAAAGCCGGCCCAAGAGAATCAGGGTGATAATCATGGCCGCGCCGTCATAATAGACATGAGGCGCAATCCCCGCGCTTTCAAAGAAACGCGGGAAAAAAGTAGCCGCCGCCGAATAGGCGTAGGCCGAAAAAGCGCCGACAGCGACCAGTGTGTTCATATCCGTTGTTCTTTGCTTTGCGGCTTTCCAGGCGCCGACAAAAAAACGGCTTCCCACCCAGAACACGGCGGGCGCGGTTAATACAAACATGGCGACCAGCATCAGCTGGCGGGGAATGAAATGCAGAAAGCCGAACCAGTGCTGCATCGAACCGAAAAAGATGATCACGCTTAATATGGCGCCGCAGACGACTTTCAGGGTCAACTCCTTGAGATCGCGCGCGCGGGCTTTCTCGATCGGGTCGTCAAGGGAATCGGTAAGCTCGCCCAGATATTCATAACCATGATCCGTTAAGGCTTTGGCCAGGGCCGGAAGGCCCGCCCAGCGGGATGAATGAATAACTGTGGCGCGTGCTGTTGCCAGGTTGACATTGACCTCCACGACGCCGTCGACTTCTTTCAGCGCGTTTTCCACGCGCCTCACGCAGGCGGCGCAGGTCATCCCGCCTACGGAGATGGTGACTTTTCCCTGATTGAGCGAGCCGGGATCGACAAACGCTTCATAACCCAAATCCCGCACTTTATTTTGCAA
>CAZDYR010000058.1:0-9951 GCA_964509625.1 uncultured Smithella sp.
GTGTTGGAGTTTGGCTGAAATTTGATGATACGATAATGTCACGGCATTCGATGATTATAGGTCCTGCATAAATCCTCGATTGATTATTTTGAAGATGACGGCGCCGTGTCTGGCCTTCTTAAAGATTTAAAACGCTGTTTTTGAAATAATATCACAGATGAATCTTGAGGAAAGTGACGCAGAAAACTGCGGGGACGTCCGTAAAATACCAAGTTACTCATAATTTGACAGAGGATAGAAGCGATATAAAACGAATCAGAATAAACATAGACTATCGACGAAGCAGGGGGGCATCCACATTTGTTTCTCCCGCTTGACGGCCCCTCGGCTTATTCCCGGTTCTGAAATATTATCCTTCCAGAAGCCTTAAATATTCTTTCGTCGATTCATAGCAGACACCGGCAATTAATTTTCTAAACGGCGTAAAATCGCCCTTATGGGTTCTGTTCAACGTGTCCAGGTACTCGCGCCGCAAAACCGGGGGGATGATGGCCACGGGATAGCCTGCCTGCAATAAGGCGAGATTCATCAATAGACGCGCCGCCCGCCCATTTCCGTCAATAAAGGGGTGAATGGTTACAAGTTTGCGATGCAGGATTGCGGCAAATTCGACCGGGTGATTTTTTGACCGGTCATCGGGTATTGATGCAACAAAGGATTTCATCAAGTCCGGGATCTTTTCAGGTGCCGGGGGAATGAAGTCCGTGCCGGTAATGATAACTTTCTGCTTGCGGTATTTCCCCGCCAGATCTTCGTCAATCCGATAGTAAAACAGCCGATGCAGTTCTTTGATGTTCGCTTCGGTAATATCTTGATGTTCAGCCAGCCGGAAAAGCAAGTCGTAGGCTTCTGAATGTCCCAAGGCTTCCAGGTGATCCTTGACCGGCTTGCCGCCAATGGTGATTCCGTCTTCAATGACGATCTTTGTTTCCGTTTCCGTCAATGAATTGCCTTCCAGGGCATTGCTTGAATAGGTCATGCCAATTCGGAAATATTCTTTAAGCTGTTTGACCATGTGAGAATCAAGCGGCCTGTGTGCGTCAATCTTTGTTTTGATCGAATCGATTTTCTTGAGAATGTCTTTCATCCCGTTCCTTCCTTAAAAGCATTGCCATATCCGGTTATAGAAAAACCCGGTAATCCGTATTCAAGGCTTTTGCAAAAAGCTTTGCGTTTTTCTTGCCAATGGTGCGCTTGCCGTGTTCCATTTCGCTTAAATGCCTTTGATGCACGCCCGTCAGATCGGCAAGCTGCTTCTGCGTCATTCCTGCCTTATTTCTCGCACCAACAAGAATGCCGCCGATAAGTTCCTGATCGGATGCTTCGGGAAATGCCTCACGCCAGGGAATTGAATCCGATACTTCCGTGAACCCTAGGGAAACAAGTGTTTCCATCGCCTTGTCCTTTCTATTCGCGGGGCCTATCAGATGAAGTTTAATGTTTTTGGTATGGCGCTCTTTCATGTGTCCCAACATAAATCACTTCGATATGTCGTGCCTTCTTGTTGACAATTTCCCAAACCGCAACATAAGTTAGTCGTCCCTCCTTGATATGGCAATCATACCGTTCACCGGCCAGCAGTCTATAATTCAGCCAGTTGCCGGGATTGGGCCAAGGACTTGGATTTCTTTCACCAGACACTTGAAGGTCTGCAAACCCCTTTGGGGAATGTTCCAAGCTGCCTTTCAACCTTCCTGCCAAGCGTTATTGTCCAATTCTTTGGATTTTATCCTATACCATTATTTGGGAAGTGTCAAGACTGTTCGCCATTACGGCGACGTTGCATTATAAAGCGTTTTTCGCCTCTTGCGCATTATTACTTATTGCCCGTTCAATGATTTGACCGGCCAAGCCAGAAGCCTTTTTAAATGCCTCATCGCTCAAGTGAGCATACCGTTGTGTCATGACAGGGGACTTGTGAGTCAAGAGCTTTTGCAAGGTATATAAATCAACTTTGCCGGATGAAGCCAGCAGCATGGAAAAGTAAGTATGCCGCAAGCCATGAAGGGCTGATTATTGCTTTGACATTCTCGGACATCCCTTTTATGCTCGGTCATCCCGTTAAAAAGTGTGGTCAACTATGCGCAGGCAAACAAAAACGCTCAGCTTGAAAACGTGCATCTTATTGCTCGTCATTTCAGTACTGACGGTGTTAATCAGCACATCGTGTTTGCAGAATATTGGCTACGTGGTTACCGGAAGGGTTACGCAAGTCATCAGCGGCGACAGCTTTTACTTCATCACTCCGGCAAACACAAGAATTTTGGGACGGCTTTACGGGATTGACGCGCCCGAAACATACAGGATAAGCGCGCGCAATGACGCGATCATCACAGTAAATCAATCCTATGGAGAAGAATCGCTCAGAGCGTTGGAAAGTAAAATTTTGGGCAAAGTGGTCCATCTGGGCGTCATTAACATGGACCGGCATTATCGTCTGGTGGGAGTGATCTGGCTCAATGGCCGCGATATAAACCTGGAGATGGTGCGTGAAGGCCATGCCGAAGTGTTTATTGAATCTGTGAAGCCGCCTTATCGTTCAAAATTTCTCAAAGCCGAAAAGGAAGCGAAATCAGCCGGACGCGGAATATGGTCCCTGCCGGAATACGAGCGCCCCAAAGACTTTCGAAAAAGATTAAAAATAACAGATGAAGAAGAATAGGAAGGAATTACAGAATAACCATTGAAATCTAAACAGGAAATCATTCCCGTGTCGCTGAAATTTCCGTTTGCAGCAATCAACTGCCTCGCGGCAAGCGTCGGCGAATCAACACTTGTCGGGCATACGCGTATTGAAGATTAAATCCGGGCAGCCCGCTTCCCTCATCTTCTTGACAACTTTAATTTCATTACCATTTTACAGCCGCATCGTTTCACTCAATCCCCGGTGACGGGGCATAAAATATATAAAGGAGGAATTATGGAAAGCCGCAAGGAAACGCATCAGTTTAAAACAGAAATCAACCAGTTAATGAACATCATTATTCATTCGTTATATTCCCATCCGGAAATTTTTTTAAGGGAGCTCATCTCCAATGCATCCGACGCCATCGACAAACTGAGGTTCAAGGCTCAGCTGGATTCGAACATTCTTGGCAACGATACGGATTTTAAAATCAAGATCACAGCGGACGCCAAAAACCGGACGCTGACGGTGTCGGACAACGGCATCGGCATGACCCATGAAGAAGTCGTTGAAAACATCGGCACCATCGCCAAAAGCGGGACGGCCGGTTTTCTGGACGCCATAAACGCCTCCAAAAAGGATGAAGTCCTTTCGCCCGAGCTGATCGGCCAGTTCGGCGTCGGATTCTACAGTTCTTTTATCGTTGCGGAAAAAGTCACCCTGATTACACGAGCCGCGGGAAGCGACAAGGCCACTAAATGGGAATCCACCGGAGACGGTTCCTATACAATAGAGGAAATCGAAAAACCGGCGCGCGGGACATCCGTGATCCTGAAGCTCAAGAAGGCGGATGAAGACGAGCAGGACTTCACGGCGGAATGGGTCATCCGCAATGTTGTTAAAAAGCATTCCGATTTTGTCGCCTACCCGATTGTCATGGACGTCAAAAAGACCAAACCGGTTTTGGACAAAGACGGCCAGCCGGAAAAGGACAAAACCCAAACCGTGTACGAGGAAGAAACCCTCAATTCCATGAAAGCCATCTGGGCCAGGGACAAATCAGAGGTTTCCGAAGAGGAGTATAACGAATTTTACAGCCACATCAGCCACGACTGGAATCCTCCGCTGGACCGCCTGCATCTGAAGCTCGAAGGCACTACGGAATACAGCGCCCTGCTGTATATTCCCTCGAAGGCCCCCTTCAGCTTCTTTTCGCCCGACCGGAAGCACGGGATCAACCTCTACTGCAAGCGCGTTTTCATCATGGAAAACTGCACGGACCTGATGCCGCCTTATCTGGGATTCGTCAAGGGCGTGGTCGACGCGCCGGATCTGAATTTGAATGTCAGCCGTGAAATCCTGCAGCACAACACACTGGTTAAAAACATCCGTAAGAATCTGGTCAAGAAACTACTGGAGCTGTTTGCCGGCATGGAAAAGGAGAAGTACGATCAGTTTTACGCCGAATTCGGCCATATCCTGAAAAGCGGCATATCGGCCGATTTTGAAAACCGCGAAAAAATCGGCTCACTGCTGCGCTACAAATCGACCCGGTCCGAAGGCCAATGGACGTCGCTCAAAGAATATATTGACCGGATGAAACCGGACCAGAAGGAGATTTACTATATTACCGGTGAAAGCCTGACCACGCTGGCCAACAGTCCGCACCTGGAGCAGTTGAAAGAAAAAGATTACGAAGTTCTGCTGATGAACGACCCCATTGACGAGTGGGTCATTCGCGATCTGCACGAGTTCGAAAAGAAAACATTCAAGAGCGCTGAAAAGGGCGATCTTGATTTGAGCGGAATCGACGAGAAAAAGAAAGGCGAATACAGCGCGCTTTTTGATTTTCTAAAATTGTCTCTGGAAGAAAAGGTCAAAGAAGTTAAGCCCTCCACGCATCTGAAGGATTCCATTGCCTGTCTTTCGGGCGATCAATATGATATGAGCCCTTTTATGGAAAAGATTCTGAGAGCCGGCGGGCAGGATGTGCCCCGCACCAAACGGGTGCTGGAATTGAACATGGACCATCCTCTGCTGTCGAAAATCCGCGGGATTTTTGAAAAGGATCGAGAGGCGGCGGTGCTCAAAGACTACAGCCAGCTCCTTTATGACATGGCGGTGATCTCTGAAGGCGGCAAGGTGGAAAATCCTTCCCGTTTCAGCAAGATGATCGGAGATTTAATGGCAAGTTCCCTTGCCGAATAAAACAAGAGAAAGAGAGTATCATCAATGCCCGCTGGAAATCGTTTTGCCGTCCGGCTGATCTGGATTGCGCTGATTTTTATTCTGATCTGGATTGTGTGGAAGAGTGTTCCGGATTTCCGGGGCTGGTTTGCACCGAAGCCTGATGCCGCGCCGCGAACCGTGGCGGCCCGCGGTGATCTGGCCGCCGACGAGAAGGCGACCATTGAGTTGTTTGAAAAATCGAAGGATGCCGTCGTTTTTATCACCACCAAAGCGCTGGTGAGGGATTTCTGGACGCGCAATGTCTTTTCGGTGCCCCGGGGCACGGGGTCGGGATTTATCTGGGACGACGCGGGCCATGTCATCACCAATTATCACGTGATCGAAGGCGCCAGCGAAGCGATGGTGAAGCTCAGCGACGGCACCGACTACAAAGCCGCGCTGGTGGGGACAAGCCCCTCGCACGATATCGCGGTGCTGCACATCGGCGTGGGACTCAAGCGCGCATCGCCGGTGCCGCTGGGAACCAGCCGCGACCTCAAGGTCGGGCAAAAAGTCTTCGCCATCGGCAATCCGTTTGGACTGGACTGGACACTCACCACGGGCATTGTATCGGCACTGGACAGGTCGCTTGGCGGCAATAATGGGACCATCGAACATCTGATCCAGACGGACGCGGCCATTAATCCCGGAAACTCCGGCGGGCCGCTTCTGGATTCCGCGGGACGGCTGATCGGCATCAACACGGCTATTTACAGCCCCAGCGGAGCGAGCGCCGGCATCGGCTTCGCGGTGCCGGTTGATACCGTGAACCGCGTGGTTCCGCAGTTGATCCGCAGCGGGAAATACATCCGTCCGTCCCTCGGCATCGCGCTGGATGAAAGAATTAATGAACGCCTGAAAACGGTTCTGCATGTCAAAGGGGTGGTGATCCTGAGGGTGTCTCCCGATTCAGCGGCGGCCCGGGCGGGACTGCGGGGAGCAAAGATAACCCGTGAAGGAGAACTTGTCCCCGGGGATATTATTATTGCCGTCAACGGGAAAACTGTGGACACGGTCGGAAAGCTGAATGCCGCCCTGGATGAATACACGGCAGGGAATACGCTAAAACTCGGGATTCTGCGCGATGAAAAAAGCGCTGAGATTGCCGTGACGCTTGAACCCGGAGATTAATATCTTATGGCCCCCGGGACTGCCGGATAATAATGAATTATTTTGGGCCGGCTGAACAACCGTCCGGGCTGATTTTCCGAATATCCCGACAGAACCCTGCCTATTTGCGTATTGCAAAACAGGTCGCTGTTTCATATGATGACGTTAATCGTCCTTCGGCCGAAAGGACTAAAAAGAAAGGATGCGTATGAAAGACATTTATCAGCAGTTGGCGGAATTTCTCGATACCATGCCCCAGAGGTATCCGACCGAGTCGGAATCCGGCATCCACACCCGCATCCTGAAGCACATTTTCACCCCTGAGGACGCGGCAATGGTCATGAGGCTCAAACCGACGCCCGAGACCGCCGCGGAGGTTGCCTCCCGTCTGGGCGCCGATCCCGGGCAGACGGAAAAGACACTCTACGAGATGTCTAAAAAAGGTCAGATCTTCCGGACGGGAAAGCCCGGCGGTTACCGCTATATGGCCATAGCATTCCTGGTGGGCATCATCGAATTTCAGATGAACCGCATGACGCCGGAACTGGCCCGGGACATGGAAGAGTTTGCCCCGTTTCTTTATGAAAAAACCTGGATGAAAGGCAAAACAAGGGATCTCCGGACCATTCCCATCTCTGAAAGCGTCGATTCCGAATCGCTGGTCATGCCCTATGAAAACGCCGAACAGGTCATCCGCGCCTCAAAACATATTGCCGTTTCCGACTGTATGTGCCGCAGGATCCAGGGACTGACCGGAAAGCCCTGCAGCAAGCCCTCCGAAGTCTGTTTCCATTTTGGAAGCGGCTGTCATTATTTTGTTGAAAACGGCCTGGCCCGCTATATTGATCAGGCAGAGGCGCTGTCCATCCTGAAAAAAGGCCTGGAGGCAAGCCTGGTCTGCCAGATGAGCTCTTCACAGAATCCCGTTGCCATGTGCATGTGCTGTGCCTGCTGCTGCGAGCCGCTGCAGGCGTTTATCCGGCAGGATAAACCGGCGGAGCTGATCAACAGCAGCTTCTTTGCCCGGGTGAATGAGTCCGACTGTTCGGGTTGCGAGTTGTGTGTGGAGACTTGTCCGATGGGCGCCATATCCGTGGAAGATGTCGCCTGTGTGAACACGGATCGCTGCATCGGATGCGGTGTCTGCTCCGTTAACTGTCCGGCCGACGCCATCAAAACCATCAGAAAAGACAAGGACAGCGAATTCATTCCCGAGCGTGACACCGTCGCGGCTGCCATGGCCATCTATCATCAGCGGCGGGAATCATAAAGGCGCCCCGCGCAGATCATCAGATAGACTTCTCCCAGCCCTGGCCGAAATCGGCAAGCGGTCTGACGCTTGTGACGGAAAGCGTCACTGCCGCGTGAATCATCTTTCCGGCCGCTTCACCGGCTTTTTCACTGATGATTTTTTTCATCATGTCGAGGGTTGCTCCCGACGTCTCGCATTTGGCCATTTTCAGATAGACGCGAAGCCCTTTCCATTCAAATATGCTTTTGCCGGGTTCCATGATGAAGTAGCAGGCATTCGGATTTTCCTGGAGGTTGGTCAGGGTCTTGTTTTTGCCCAGGGCCACGATGACCGTTGCTTCGTCAATCATACGCGGCGATCCGAAATAGGCGGAATCAACCTCTCCTGTTTTGCTGCTTGTGCTCAACACGCCGAGACGCGGCTCCTTGTTGAAATATTCCATCAAACTTTTCGTCATCCTCTTTCCCTCCCTTTCGTCTCTTTTGTCCCCCGCCGGCGGGGGTGGCGCCCAGCATACGCCAGGTAAACTCCGCGCCGGAGGTGGACGCCTTTACGCCTCACCCATCACCCATTACCTATTACCTGATTCGCAATCTTCTAATCCGTCTGGTTTTCTATCCCTCGCCTCACTCCTCACGCCTTACATTTTACGTCTTTGCCCTTATCCTTCGCCCTGTACAATGTATCGCAAATCGGATCACCGGCCGCCCTGGTTTTAAGAATCTCCAGAGTGGTGTTGCCGTCGGTTGCCGCCGAAAAGTATTCGCGGTCAATCGCCATCACCGCTTCACACAGATTTCTGGATGTGTTTTCCAGTCCGAAAGGACATACACTTCCCTGAATGTGGAACATTTCATCGGAGCGGGCAATCACATTGACGGTTGACGGATCAAAGTTTTTCGCAAACGCCGCGCCGACGGTTGATAAAAGGCAATCGGGGAGCTTGCTCTTGGCTTTAAGGCCCAGGGCGCGGCCCTGCCGGCCGAGAATGTCATCGATTACCGGCAGAATTTCATCGCCGTATCTTGCGTGGAAAGCTTTAATTAAAAGGCCCTGCGCTTCCGTCGCGTTTTTGGGCAGCGGATCAGTGGGTTTTCCGGACATATTTTGCACCGCCAGTTTGATGTATTTGCCTTGCCTGCTTATTGAGTAACGAGGCATTGCTTAAAGCCGTTGAAATTATATGAAGAAGGATAATGCCTGTCAACGAAATATCCAATGTCGCCTCACACCTGACACCTTACACCCATTACCTCTTACCTCTTACCTCTTACCTATTTCCTATTTCCTGATTCCTAATCTTCCAACCCATCCAATCTTCGATTCTTCCGCCTCACGCCTTACATCTTTTATGTCCTCCGCTGGCGGAGGTGGCGCCCAGCATGCGCCAGGTAAACTCCGTGCCGGAGGTGGAAGCATCTCAGCTAATCCTCCAATCTTCTTTTTATTCTCTTCTTTACATCCACCATCCACTACGAGCTATGAGCTATGAGCTAATCCGTCTTCAGTCTTTATCCTTTATCCTCACCTCTCGCGCCTCTCGCTTTTGGCCTTTGGTCTCTATCCTTCTCTCTACAATCCTCTCATGAACTCCGGGCGAAGCAGGCGGGGATCTTTGCGGGAGAGCAGCGCGTTTAACTGTCCCAGCAGTTTGTCTTTTTCTTTGGGCATCGTTCCGCGGATCGCGAAATAGTTGGACGCGTGCATCGAGCTGAAGAAGCAGTTGGTAAAGGTGGAATGCTCCACCAGCCCTTTCAATTCCGTGAGAGAATCAAACGGCGTGATCAGTTCAAATTCGCCGCGTTTCACTTCATCATACAGGGCTGTTCCGGGCACCAGTGTGAGCGTCAGCGCGCCCGCAAAGTCCGGATCCATTTCAGTCAGGATTCTTGCCGTCTCTGCAACATGCCGTTCACTGCCTTTGACGCCGCCCAGACCCAGGATTACCGTGACGGAGAGCAGAATGCCGGCTTCCTTCACTTTTTCGGCGGCCGCGACCATCTGATCATGAGTGGCGTTTTTCCGAATCCGCTTCAGCACTTCGTCGTCGCCGCTTTCCACACCCATGTAGAGAATGCCCAGCTTCTGCTCTTTGAGCGTTTTTAATTCTTCCACCGACCGCCGGAGAATGTCCTGCGGCGTGGCGTAGCTCGCGACGCGCTCGATTTCGGGAAACTTTTTATTGAGATACTGAAAGGCTTCGAGCAGTTTGGGATACGGATAGACCAGGGCGTCGCCGTCCTGAAGAAAGACTTTTCTGCCGTCCCACTCCTGCAATATGTAGTATACAATATCAGGCTGGCCCGGCACCCACGCGCGGGAATTCATATACAGCGACATCGCGTCGATTTCCCGCTTCACGTCGTCGAGGTCGCGCAGACCGAGATTGGTAAAGGAAAAGTTGCAGAAAGTGCATGAATTGTTCGAGCATCCCGACGTCAGCGGGAGATAGTAGCTGGCATGTTCGCTGGGGGGTCTGATAATATCCGGTCTGACAAATGACATTGCTTCGTCCTTATAAATAATCAATTTTATTTCCCGCTTCAGCGGGACGAGTTTTAATTCTCCGCAGCTTGGTGCGATATTATGACGTTCATTTCATACCTCGACAACTTGCTGCGAGGTGTTTGATTTCTCCGCGTCTTACTTTGATACAATGACGTTCAGTTCACGCCTCGACGGCCTGCCGCAAATCGGTTCAGTTAGAATATAGACGCAGGCTTTATTTTGTCAA
>CAZDYR010000059.1:0-9898 GCA_964509625.1 uncultured Smithella sp.
TCCCTACGCCACTCAGGGCTCACAGGTAACCCATCACCGGTCATGCTCCATTTGCCGGAAACATTTTTTGATCCCTGCCGGCGAGGGCAGGTATGGTAACCGGCGGTTTGGTAAATAAAAGGTTACGGGTATATACTTAACCCCCGTGTAAGGTCTCAGGCAGGATAACATTCTTCTGGCCATTCAATGTTTCTAATACCGGATTTATATGCTGATATGATGAGCGGATATTGGAGAACAATGGCGGAGAGAGCGGGATTCGAACCCGCGGTACACCTTTAAAGGGCGTACAATCGCTTAGCAGGCGATCGCTTTCGGCCACTCAGCCATCTCTCCGCTGATTATTTCAGGCCTGTATTTTTAAACAAGACGTCCGGCTATTTCAAAACGTATGTTGTTAATTCTGGCGGAGGGAGCAGGATTCGAACCCGCGAGACTTTCGCCCAACGGTTTTCAAGACCGCCGCCATCGACCACTCGGCCATCCCTCCATCAATTTGTTTCTTCGGTTATCCTTCAGATATTCTTAAGGAGTAATCCGTTCAAGACCTCTCATATAAGGACGCAAGGCTTCCGGGACGATGATGCTGCCATCGGCCTGCTGATAATTTTCCATGACGGCCACAACCGTGCGGCCTACCGCCAGGCCTGAACCGTTTAAGGTGTGGACAAATTCCACTTTGCCGTTGTCTTTCCGGCGATAGCGGATCGCCGCCCGCCGTGCCTGAAAATCTTCAAAGTTGCTGCACGAAGAAATTTCCCGATACGTGTTCTGTCCGGGGAGCCACGCTTCCACGTCGTAAGTCTTGGCTGAAGAGAAACCCAGATCAGCCGTGCACAGACATACCGTCCGGAAAGGAATGCCGAGACGCTTGAGAACTTCTTCCGCGTTCGCCGTCAGTTTTTCCAATTCATCATAGGAAGACTCCGGTTTGGAAAACTTGACCATCTCCACTTTATTGAACTGATGCTGGCGGATCAGACCGCGTGTATCCTTGCCGTAGGAACCGGCCTCCGCGCGGAAACAGGCTGAATAAGCCACAAAATAAACCGGCAGTTTTTCTTCTTCCAGGATTTCATCCCGGTAAATATTCGTTACAGGAACTTCCGCCGTCGGAATCAGGTAATATTCCATGCCTTCAATTTTAAAAAGATCTTCCTTAAATTTAGGCAGTTGGCCTGTCCCGGTCATGCTTTCGGCATTGACCATGAAAGGCGTAAATACTTCCGTGTAACCATGGCTTCCCGTGTGCAGGTCCAGCATGAAGTTGGTGATGGCCCGCTCCAGTTGAGCGCCCGCTCCCCTGTAAAGGGTAAAGCGCGCACCGGTAATTTTCGCGCCACGCGCAAAATCCAGAATGTTTAAGCTCTCCCCCAGGTCAAAATGCTGTTTGGGCTCAAAATTAAAAACCGGTATTTCGCCCCAGGTGCGCACGACGGTGTTGTCCTCGGAACCAGCGCCCTGCGGGACTGATTCATGCTGAACATTCGGCACGATCATGACAAAGGCATTAAGTTCTTCCTCGGTCACGCGCAGATTTTCGTCATATTCCTTGATTTTGGCTGATACATCGGCCATTTTGGCGATGATTGCCGAGGCATCCTCTTTTTTCTTTTTCAGTTCACCAACCTGCTTGGAAACACTGTTGCGCTCGTTGCGCAGCGTCTCCACGGCCCCTAAAATATCTCTTCTTTTTGCCTCCAGATTGATAAACCGGTCAAAATCGATCTTCTGGCCGCGCTCATCCATTTTCTTCCGGACCAGCTCGGTATTCTGCCTTAAGTACTTGATATCCAGCATAATTTACCTTCACTTTCTTTTGCGGGTCACGCCTGCAAAAGACGGAATTTCCTATCACTTTGCCGTTTTGAAGTCAATGATTTTGTCGGCCGGGTCAATACCGGGCGCGAGTAAGCCTGCCTTTAAGCTTGCCTACGAGCGCGTGAATTTCAGGACTTTTCAGCAGATAGGCCGCAATAAAGTAGACACCGGCTCCCGCGATAACCGTGACAACAAGGTAGGTCAATCTTGTCTTGATACCGGCGGACGTGTCCCACGGCATCAAATATTCAATCAATCCGATGGCGGCCAGCATGATGGCGGAAGATAGAATAATTTTTAAAACGGACCTGTAAAAGGCCCGGTCGAGATATGTCCCGATTTTTCCTTTCAGGACGTAAGCCAGAATCAGGACGTTTGCGGCGGCGGAAATAGAACCGGCCAGGGCAATGCCGTTATGCTTTAACGGGTACATTAGCGCCAGACTGGCGAGCACATTTACAATCAACGTGATGATGGCCGCTTTGAGAGGCCATTTGGAGTCCTGGAGAGCATAAAAAGAGGAAACAAAAACACGAAGGATCGAATAAGCCCAGAGGCCCAGCGCATAGCAGAACAGGGCCTGTCCTGTTTTGACGGCGGCGTCCGCATCGAAAGCGCCCCGCTGAAACAAAACGGAAATAATCGGCAGGTGAAGTGCCATTAAGGCAATCATCGAGGGAACGGTTAGAAACAGCAGAAGGCGCAACGAAAAGGAGATGCCGGATTTCAACTCATCCATTTGACCGGCGGCAACGTGCTTGGAAAAGCTGGGCAGCGCCGCTGTTCCAATAGCGATGGCAAAAATACCCAGCGGAAATTCCATAATCCGGTCGGCGTAAAAGAGATAAGTGACGGAGCCGCCCGGCAAAAGCGAAGCCAGAATGGTTCCCACAAAAACATTAATGGTGCCCACGCCGGCGCCGAGAATCGCCGGAAGCATAAGAAGACCGACTTGCTTAATGCCGGGATGTCTCCAGTTGAATCGAAATTTAAATTTAACACCGAATTTCAACAAAACAGGCCATTGCATGGCCAACTGCAAAACGCCGCCGATGAGCACGCCAACGGCCAGCGCCGTGATCGGCTGGGCAAAACAATCGCGAAAAGCGAATGCCGCAGCAATCATGGCGATATTGAGCATGACCGGAGACAGGGCCGGTACGGTGAAATGCCGCAAGGAATTCAGAATGCCCATGCACAGCGCCACGAGAGCTATGAAGAAAATATAGGGGAACATCAGGCGGTTCAAGAAAACAGTCAGCGCGAACTTGTGCGGATCGGAAATAAAACCCGGCGCGATCAATCCGACAATCAAAGGCGACAGGAGAATGCCCAGCATGGACACGACTGCCAGAATGACGGAAAGGATCGTGAAAGCGTTTTGGGCCAGTTCCAGGGCGTCCTGCCGGGATTTCTTTTCCAGATACTCGGTAAAGACCGGAACGAAGGAGATGGTGAGCGACCCTTCGCCCAGCAGCCGCCTGAGCATATTGGGGATGCGGAACGCCACCCAGAAAGCGTCGGTCATCCAGCTGGCGCCGAAAAAGGCGGCGATCACCATGTCCCGGATGACCCCGAAAACGCGGCTGACCATCGTGGCCGCGCCCACAATCCCCGCCGCTTTGGCGACCTTGACGTTTTCTGATTTTTCCGTCTTGTTTTCCATTTCCTGTTTTCAGTTCTGGCGCGTTTGATCCGGCGGTCTTATCAATGTTCAATATTCATTTGACGGATATTGTGTTCGAAATCCGCCCTGCTGATGCCACTCACCAGAATCGTTTTTTTGCGTCCCCGGGCGCCCGCGGATATGGTCATCTGGCTTTTCCGGAGTCCCAGTTTTTTGGACAATAGCAAAATGCAGGCTTCGTTTGCCGCGCCCTCCACCGGTGGAGCGGTCACTTTGACTTTCAGCGTCCCGTCCGCGATGCCCGCGATGCAGGCCTTTGAGGCGTGCGGGTTGACATGGATGTCGAAGGATAAGCCGTTTTTTGTTTCACGAATGATAAGCGTCTCAGTCAAGTCACAGGCCTTTCTATAAACGGCTTGCCATTTGAATCATGGTTTGCACCAGAAAATACTGTAAAAAAATGATGATCAGCAAAACAATCAGCGGCGCAAAGTCGATAGGCAGGCTGTGCCGGGGAATGATTCTGCGTATCGGCCGGAGCACCGGTTCGGTGACGCGATACAAAAAGATGACAATTTTATTGTAGGGATCGGGATTGACCCAGGAGATCAGGGCGCGGGCGATGATAATCCACATATAAACCGTCAGCACGATATCAATAACTTTTGCCAGTGCGATAATGAAATTGTTCAGCGCAAACATAAAACCTCACATGTATGTTTTTTCCTAATCAACGACAAGCTGCGGAGAATCAATGCTCGTCAGGCTTAAGGGGATTGAAGTACCGAGCAGAAATCTTTCATGGCATCATTGAACGCCTCGGGCTGTTCCATCATGACCATGTGTCCGGCGCCTTCAATCAAGACCAGCTTTGCTCCGCTGATTCCGGCGGCAATCTCTTCCGATGACGCGGGCGGCGTCATTTTATCCTCTCTGCCGCAGACGGCCATGACGGGCACGCGGATTTTTTTTATTTCTGAGGATATGTCGAATTTACTGCATGCCAGCATGTCGCCGTATACAACATTGACATCGGCCTGGCCTAAGCTTGCGCGGGAAGCGTCAAATAATTTCGGCCGGTTTTCTTTGGCCAGGGAAAATTTGCACATCAGGTCCATGACAACGTCCGGCTGCTTTTGAAAACCGTTCAGGATGTCGGGGTTGACGGGCATGGTTAAGCCGCCGCCGACGGCGACCAGGCCGCTGAGATCGTGCGGATATTTTGCGGCAAAATCAAGGGCGATTGCCGCGCCCAGAGAGTGGCCGATCAATACCGGATGCTTCAGGTCCAAAACATCGAGAATTTCTCTCAGGCGCGACGTGTATCCGGAGATATCCTGCTCGCCTTGCCCGCCGGATTTTCCGTGACCGGGAAGGTTGACCGCGGCGATATTGAAGAATTTGTGCAGTTTGGAATACTGGAAAGTCCAGGCGCCGGAATTGCCGCCGGAGCCGTGGATAAAAACAAGGCTTTGTCTATGCGCTCCAAAGTCGCGAGGATTAATCCAGCAGGCCACTTTGTTTTCTTTGACTCGGAAATATTTCAGCATGATGCATTGTCCCCTCCGTGAATGGACTACCATAAAAGTATTTTTTTATGCAATGGAAGAATGGATTTATATTGACAGGATGCGTGAAAAAAGTGCATGTATTTGGCATCATCACGAAGGGCGGAGAAACTATGTTTACAGGCAAAAAGATAGCCATCATCGGAGGCGGAAAGATGGGCGGTATTCTGGCCCGGGGGATGATTGCCCGTAAAATTCTTCCCGCGCAGGATATCACCGTAACGGATATTGATTCCGCGAGGCTTGCGGAGCTGCGTTCGTCCCTGAAGGTGCAGGTTAGTGCGGACAACAAAAAAGCGGTGAAGGATGCCGATATCATCGTTCTGGCGGTCAAGCCCCAGAATTTTCCGGAAACCCTGAAAGAAATTCGTCCGGCCGCCAATAAATCGAAACTGTTTATCTCCATTGCGGCGGGCATCACGACGGACGCCATCGAAAAAGCGCTATCCAAAACCCCGCGTGTTTTAAGGGTGATGCCCAATGTCGCCGCGATGGTAGGCGAGGGAGCCGCCGCTGTGGCCCCGGGGCATTATGTTCAAAAAGACGATCTGCCATACGCGCTGGCGATTCTGAACGCCGTAGGCCTGGCCGTGGAAGTTGACGAAAAACTTATGGATGCCGTCACGGGTTTAAGCGGCAGTGGTCCCGCGTATTGTTTTGTGATGATTGAGGCGTTGACAGATGCCGGCGTCCAGTTGGGCTTAACGAGAGATCTGGCCGAGAAGCTTGCCGCGCAGACCATGCTGGGCGCCGCGCGCATGTGCCTGACAGGCAAACAGCATCCCGCGCAGCTCAAGAATATGGTGACATCGCCGGGTGGCACCACCGCCGCCGCCCTGAAGGTGCTGGAAGAAGGAAAAATCCGCGCGACGCTGATGACGGCCGTGGAAGCGGCGGCAAAAAAAGCGAAAGCACTTGCCGGTTCCTGATTTCTATTGAATCGAAAAGATAAGTCGATATAGAAAAAATGCAAAGGAGGTTCATCAATGATGTCGAAAAGAAGATCGTTTTCATCGGTTTCGCATTTGTGGCGATATGTTGGCCTGTTAGCGGCGCTTTTGATAGTGCTGGGATGCGCGGGCGGCCAGAGCGCCAAGGTTTCTGATAAAAGTCAGGCCCAGGCCAAAGCGGCCGCTGTTGAGGTTAAGGCTCCGGTAACGGTGCCGCGCGAGACTGCGGAAGGCGTTGTGATCGGGCTGGAAGACGCGATAACCCAGGCCAATTCCTGGAAGGCCATTCCTTATGCCAAGCCGCCCGTCGGCGCGCTGCGCTGGAGGGCGCCTGAGCCGGCTGAAAAACGTTCGCAGCCTCTGAAAGCCGACAAGTTCTGTCAAATCTGTCCCCAGTATGTCGATCATGACCGTAACCCCGCGACAGCCCAGATTGTTTACGGCAATGAAGACTGCCTGTATCTCAATATCTGGGCGCCCAAGAATGCGAACGGCAGCCTGCCTGTGTTTTTCTGGATCCACGGCGGCGGCAACAGCATTCAGTGGCCGCTTCTTTCAGGACAGGACGGAGGCTACCTGGCCAACCGCGGCAACATGGTTGTGGTTACCGTCAATTATCGGCTCGGTCATATGGGCTTTTTGAGTCATCCGGCATTAAAAACCGGCGATGCGGCTGGTGATTCCGGCAACTTTGCGATTCTGGATTTGATTGCCGCTCTGAAATGGGTGCAGGCCAATATTAAGAATTTCGGCGGCGATCCCGGCAATGTGACCATCGCGGGTGAATCCGCCGGCGGACAGAATGTTTATTGCCTGCTATCATCACCCATGGCCAAGGGATTATTTCACCGCGCGATATCGGAAAGCGGCGTGATTCGTCCTTCAACACCGGCGCAGGGAGCCGCTCATATCAATGCTATTCTCGCCAAACTGCTGGTGAAAGACGGCAAGGCGGCCGATGAACAGTCTGCCGCTAAAGCACTGGCTGCCATGTCCGCAAAAGATGTTGAGGCCTACATGAGATCAAAACAGGCGGGTGATTTTCTGGAAATGTATCCGGAAGGAAAAGCCGCCGGCATGATTGCATTCCCAACGGCGTTCGGTGACGGCAAGGTCCTGCCGGCTGATTTTTACGGCGCTCTTTCATCCGGCAACTATAATAAAGTGCCGATGATTCTGGGAACCAATAAGGAAGAGGTAAAGCTTTTCCTGAGAAATTATCCCCCGTTTGCGGGATGGATTAAGGATCAGTCGCTGTTTGGTGATCCGGCCAGGGCGGAGTTGTATAACCTTGTTGCCGGATATCAGAGCGACGGCTGGAAAGTGATGGCGGTCGATCAACCCGCCCGAATCTTCCGGGATAACGAAGGTCAACCGTTTGTTTTCACGTATCAGTTTTTATGGGGCGCCGGCGGCGCGAAAAATGATGTTCAGGCCTTTCCGCGGAATATTATTCTGGGCGCGTGCCACGCGATGGAAATAGATTTTGTTTTCGGAACGGAAAAAGCGTCTCTGGGCGCGTTTGTCTTCAACGACAAGAATAAACCCGGCCGCGTCGCTCTATCCAATGCCATGATGGATTACTGGTCCCAGTTTGCCTGGACGGGCAATCCCAACAAGCAGGGTTCCGGTCTGCCCAAATGGTCGCCCTGGTCTAATATTCAGGGATTCCCCAAGACGCTCCTTCTGGATGCCGATCTGGAAAAAGCCAAGATCACCATGGGCCGAAGCGAGTTGACCCAGGACATGATTGAGGCCGCGCTGAAAGCGGAACCCAGGCAAAAAGAAATTCAGCCCTTTGTTGATGCTTCACCTTATAAAAGGCGTTAATCCGCCGAAGCTTACTGCGAGGTGTTTGATTAAGGGTTATCAAGATTAATTTCCCATGCCGTGCTACAACACGGCATGGGAAAAAGAAAAAGAAGTGAGGATGAAAAATGGAAGTAGCAGGGAAAGTCATTATTGTGACAGGCGCGGCTTCGGGCATCGGCCGGGGCCTGTGCCTTAGGTTCGCCAAAGAAGGCGCCAAAGCCATCATCGCGGCGGATGTCAATGAAGCGGGCGCGAAAACCGTGGCCGCCGAAATTAAAGGAGACGCCGTGCTGTGCGACGTGCGCAAGGAAGAGGATGTCGTCCGGCTGGTTAAATTCACCGAGGACAAGTACGGCCGGGTGGATCTTTTCTGCTCCAACGCGGGGATCATCGCCGTCGGCGGCTACGAAGTGGATAATGCCTCGTGGCAGCGCATCTGGGAGATTAATGTGCTGGCTCACGTGTTTGTGGCGAGGGCTGTTATCCCCGGCATGATCAAACGCGGCGGCGGCGCAATCATGATCACGGCTTCAGCGGCCGGACTTTTAAGTCAGATCGGATCTCTGCCTTATTCCGTCACCAAACACGCGGCGGTGGGACTGGCTGAGAATCTCTCCATTACATATGGCGATCAGGGCATCCAGGTTTTCGCTTTATGCCCGCAGGCCGTCGAGTCGGAAATGACGCGGCAGCATGAAGGAGGCGGTGTCGCGGGTGTGGACGGCCTGATGAAGCCCGAGCAGCTCGCGGACGCGGTCATGGAATCTTTCGCGGCCGATGAGTTTTTAATTCTGCCGCACAAGGAAGTGAAAACCTATATGCAGCGAAAAGCGGCGGATTATACGCGCTGGCTCAAGGGCATGCGCGGTCTGCAGCAGAGGTTTATGACGGGAGGGCCTTTAAAAAAATAATTCATCCTTAAAGCCATGAAAAGGAGGATTGTTTTATGGACGCGAGCGGATCCTGTGCGGTTGTGGATAATGTGCCTGACCTGGAAGCGGCTTTACAGCGGAAGGAAAGAGTCATTGCGCTTGTGCATGTGTCCTGGTGCCCTTTCTGCAGAAAAGCGGTTCCTGTATTCGAGAAGCTGGCGGGCAGCGAGAGCGATCATTTCCTGCTGGTGACCGATGATGAAGAGCATGCCGCCGATTTGTACGGCATTGATGTTTTTCCAACGCTGATCCTCTTTGAAAAAGGCATGATCGTCAAGCGTCTGGACGCTAAGCCGGGCATCGGTTTGAACGAGAAACAGATTGCCGATTTTGTTCAATCCTGCCGTTTGGCATAGCGCAGGCACATCCGGAGTCCATCAGGTTGGATATTGTTGTTAAATACTGCGGCGGCTGTAACTGTCAGATTGACCGATCCAGAATCATCAAAGACGTTTTAAGCCTGCTCAAGACGGGAGACCGTTTGACGACGGACGACTCCGGCGCGCCGTTTGGCGCCGGTATTCTGGTCTGCGGCTGTCCGTCAGCCTGTGCCCGAAAGCCTGAATTGGATCTTTTGGCGGGGCGCTGGGTGGTGATAGCCGGCAAAACCGTCGACGCCCGTGATCTTCCGGAAGACAAGTTGGCCGGGGCGGTCGTTGAGAAAATTCATAATAAATGATGGAGGAAAATATATGGAGTTGAAGTATTTATTGCTGACTGTGGACGCGAAAGTGGCTACGGTAACGATCAACCGCCCTGATAAGGGAAACGCGCTGGCACCGTTTGTCCTTGAGGAAATTGCCGCGCTGTTTGCCGAGATCGCAGCGCGTAAGGATATTAATGTGGTGGTCTTTACCGGCGGCGAGAAATATTTTTCGGCCGGTTTTGACTTAAACGAAATCCGCCAGTTGGAGAAGGTTTCCAATGAGGCTTATATTGATTTATTTCACCGGGCCTACCGGGCCATATTGTTTTGTCCGCAGCCGGTCATTTGCGCCGTGGGCGGCGCGGCCATTGCCGGCGGCTTTGACCTCACCATGATGTGCGACATCCGTTACGCGTCCGAGCGCGCCAAATTCGGTCAGCGCGAGATCGTGCTGTCGCTCACGCCGATTATGGACCCGCTTTGGCGGATTATCGGATTGGGACGGGCCAAGGAAGTGGCTCTTACCGGTCGCATTTACGATG
>CAZDYR010000060.1:0-4107 GCA_964509625.1 uncultured Smithella sp.
CGGGGACCCGAAAACTTCCCCGGTAGAAAAGGCTGAAAAAGAAAAGGCGTCGCCCTCCGCAACGGCAGGCGATCAATCCTCTTCATCCAAATCCGGCAGGAAGGTTTCTTCGAAAAAATCATCCACAGATCAGACGCGCCAGACGAACGACGAAAAATATGTCACCCTTGATTTTGACAACGTGAACATTGAAGTGTTTGTAAAGTTTATCAGCGAGCTGACCGGCAAAAATTTCATTATTGACGACAAGGTCAAGGGGAAGGTGACGATCTTTTCACCCAAGAAAATTCCCCTTCGCGATGTGTATAAAGTATTCTTGTCGGTTCTGGAGATCAATGGTTTTGCCACGGTTCCGGTCGGCAATATGGTTAAGATTGTACCGTCGATGAACGCGCGGGAAAAGAGTGTGGAAACAAGATTTAAAAAAGACGGTTCCGAATCGGATGACCGGATGGTCACGCAGATCATCGCGCTGGAGCGCGCCAATCCCGATGAAGTTAAGCGGGTGCTGGACCCGATTATTTCCAAAACCAGTTCGGTCCTGGCCTATTCGCCGGCGGGTATTCTGATCATCACCGATTATCTCTCCAACGTCCGGCGGCTTTTAGGCATTGTCAAGGCACTGGATGTGGAAGGCGCGGGTGAACAGATTACATATCTGCCGCTGCAATATGCTTCCGCGTCGGAAGTGGCCAAATCACTGACGACCGTGTTTCAGCAGCGCCGTCCTAACCTGACACCGATCCGGCTGGTGGCTGATCCCCGAACCAATTCCATCATTATCCTGGGCAGCGTTGCCGACACGGATAATGTCCGCAAGCTTGTAGCGATGATGGATACGGACGTGCCGCGCGGCGAATCGAACATCCAGGTTTATCGTCTGCAAAACAGCATTGCCGAAGATCTGGCCAAGGTGCTCAATAACATTATCCAGGAAACAACCGCGACGACCGGCACGACGGGCGGCGCTCCCGGCCTGCCGGCTCAAAAAGCCGCGGTTCCGGTTGTGTCCAAGAATGTTCAAATTGTCCCGGATAAGGCCACCAACACCCTCGTAATCATGGCCGAACGCGAAGACTATAAAATTCTGGAAAATATCATCAAGCAGCTCGATGTGCCGCGGGCGATGGTTTATATTGAAGCGCTCATCATGGAAGTGAACGCCACGAAAGACTTTAAGTTGGGCGTGGAGTGGAGCGGTGTGAAAGATACGGGGCATATCACGGGGCTTGACGGGAGCAAATCAGCGGGATTTGTCAGTTCGGGCACCGGTGTTCTGTCAACACTGACCAGAACCGCTGTCGAGGGCACCAGTACCGCCCTTCTTGGATTTCCCGCGGGTTTTTCCATGGGCATTGTCGGCGCGGGCATCAAGATTGGCGATGTGTTGTTCCCCACCATCGGCGCGATGGTCCAGGCCTATAAAACGGATTCGGATGTATCGATTCTTTCAACTCCGCAGCTCCTGACGCTGGACAACGAGGAGGCGGAAATTAATGTCGGCTCCAATGTCCCTTATCTGACCAAACAGCAGGATTCGTCAACCTCCACCCTGGTCAATTACAACACTTATGAATATAAGGATGTCGGCGTCATCCTGAATATCACGCCGCATATCAATGAGGAAAATTTTGTCCGGCTGAAAATTTCTCAGCAGGTGACCAAGGTAACCTCCGGCGCGGAGAAAGCGACGCCGACCACGTTAAAAAGAACGGCCAAGACAACGGTTGTCGTCAAAGACGGAGAAACCATCGTGATTGGCGGCCTGGTGGGAGACAGCACCGATGACGGCACCAACAAAGTGCCTTTCCTGGGTGAAGTTCCCATTGTGGGCTGGCTTTTCAAGGCCAAGACAGTGAAGCGGGAAAAGACGAACCTGTATGTTTTTTTAACGCCGCATATTGTCCGCACGCAAAAGGAAGCAGCCGGCTTGTATCAGGAAAAAAGAGAGTCCATGGGTGAAGTCGTTGAAGGCGTTATTAAACTGAATGAACGCAAACAGGAAACGTATCCGCTTTTGCCTCCGAAGCCTGATGAAAACAAATCTCCGGCCAATCCATAAATCTGAAGGCAGCTTTTAATTATGTCCACCATACTGAAAGCCTTGAACGCGTTTGCCGGCATCAATAAAAATGCTGCCGCCCCCCAGGATAGAAAGCCCGTCTCTCTGGATGAAAGACTGATTGCCGCCGGTGTGCCTCCCGAAACGCTGGCTGAAGCTGAAGCGGGCAACAAACGCCGGGGGGACGCGGGTTTTTTTGAGTTTTTAACCCGGAAGAAAGCCATTGATGAAATCCGGCTACTGGCCATTTTGTCGGAACACTTCAGCATCCCCTTCCTCAGGGAACTGCCGATGGAGAGGATCGATATCGGCTTCACGCAAAGCGTTCCCATTCACTATTTGAAAAAGCACAAGATGGTTCCGATTATTACCGACGAAGTCCAGGTGATCGCCGTCAATGATCCCGTTAATTTTCAGCCCGCCGACGATCTGCGACTGCTTCTGCAAAAGCAGGATTTGCCGATTGTTCTGGCGCCCCAGGACGCAATCGTGGCCGCCATTAATCTGGCCTATGATATGAGCCGCTCCTCCGCGAAGGATTACTTTGAAGAAATGAGCGAAGCGTCGGCTGATGATCTGATTTCAGAAATTAATGAAACCGACGATCTGCTCGATGAAACCAGCGACGCGCCGATCATCAAACTGGTGAACCTGCTGGTTTCCGGCGCCATCAAAGACCGCGCCAGCGATATTCACGTCGAACCTTATTCCGCGAACGTCAAGATCCGCTACCGCATCGACGGTATTTTGTATGATATCCTGAGCCTCCCGCGCCGGATTCAGTCGCCGCTGGTTTCCCGCATTAAAATCATGGCCAAACTGAACATCGCCGAGAAGCGCCTGCCGCAGGACGGCCGGATTGAATTAAAAATCGCCGACCGTCTGGTGGACGTGCGCGTTTCCGTCCTGCCCACCGCTTTCGGCGAGCGGGTGGTCTTGCGCCTGCTCGACAAATCCTCCAGCATTCTGCTGCTGTCGGATCTGGGCATGCACGATGAACGCATCAGAATTCTGGATCGGCTGATCAAATCGCCCTACGGGATCATTCTGGTGACCGGTCCCACGGGCTCCGGCAAGACCACCACGCTGTATGCGGCGCTCTCCACGATTAACCGCCCCGAAATCAATATCATCACCATCGAAGACCCGATCGAGTATCAAATCGACGGGGTCGGACAGATTCAGGTCAACCCCAAAATTGAGCTGACCTTTGCCGCCGGACTGCGTTCAATCGTCCGCCAGGACCCGGACGTGATTCTGGTGGGCGAAATCCGCGACCGCGAAACCGCCGAAATCGCCATCCAGTCGTCATTGACCGGCCATCTGGTATTCTCCACGCTGCATACCAATGACGCGGCCAGCGCCGTGACGCGCCTGATCGACATGGGGATTGAACCCTTCCTGGTCACCTCTTCCATTGTCGCCATTATCGCGCAGCGCCTGGTTCGGGTGCTTTGCCCCCACTGCAAGGAAGTCTATGTTCCCGACGCGGAAACGCTGGCGAATCTCGGTTTGAAGCAGTCCGTGTTGAAGGGCAACACCTTTTATCGCAGGAAGGGATGTAATCTCTGCATGCAGACCGGTTTTCGCGGTCGATCAGCGATTTTTGAAATCCTGATTGTGGATGACAACATCAGAAAACTGGTTTTGAAAACATCGGACGCCAATCAGATCAATGAACTGGCCGTCAAGCAGGGCATGATTACACTCCAGCAGGACGGCATTCAGAAAGTGCTGGCTGGCATTACGACAACCGAGGAAGTGTTGCGTGTCACGCGATCGCTTGCCCGCAAAGATGATATCGTTCAGGAAACCTGAAGAGAACATCACGAAACAAACGGACGACTGAGCCGATGACATTCGCCACCGTCAGAATTCGGGAAGTGATCCGCCGGCCGGCGAATGACTGATTTATCTGCGGTAAAAGTGATGATGAGTGAGAGGTGAAACGATGAACGTGGATGAGTTGCGTCTGATCAGCTTCTGGAAAATGAGCGGCAGCGGAAACGATTTTATCATTATCGACAACCGCGACCTGTCTTTGC
>CAZDYR010000060.1:4117-9870 GCA_964509625.1 uncultured Smithella sp.
GCAGCCTCGCGGAGATGTGCGGCAACGGCAGCAGGTGCGTGGCGCGTTACGCTTACCTGAACGGTATTGCCGGGCGAACCATGTCTTTTGAAACACTCGCGGGTATTATCACCGCCGAGGTCAATGACGACAGCGTGAAAGTCAGACTCACGGATCCATCACCGCTGAAGATCGCCCAGAAAATTACGCTGGACGGCCGGGAATATGCCCTGGATTGTATCGATACGGGCGTGCCGCACGCCGTGTGTTTTGTGGATGAACCGGAGACATGCGCCGTCTTTGAAGAGGGGCGGAATATCCGCCGCCATGAATTCTTCCAGCCCAAAGGCACTAACGCCGATTTTGCCTGTGTGCTGGACCGTCAGCGGATGAAGGTCAGAACCTATGAGCGGGGAGTCGAAGGGGAGACGCTTGCCTGCGGCACAGGCGTGGTGGCTTCGGTACTGGCCGCCGCCGGCCGACATCTGGTCGATTCACCGGTGGATGTAACCGTGCAGAGCGGCGAATCGCTGCGGGTCTTTTTTACCCGACGCGAAGACGGTTTTGAGGAAATTTATCTTGAAGGGAAAGTAAAAATGGTCTATCAGGGATTGCTTTTTGAGGAAGCGTATAAATAAACCGGACCGTGGAGGAACGAAGACCTTGCAAACTGCCGATCGATTAAAGAAAATACCGCCATATCTGTTCATGGAACTTCGCAAGAAAATCAACAAGGCCAGATCCGAAGGCGTGGACGTGATATCGCTTGCCATCGGCGATCCGGTGGAAGCCACCCCGAATTCCATTATTGATGAATTGTGCCGGACGGCCCGTGATCCGCAGAATCACCGTTACCCCACCGATGAAGA
The DNA here is from genome assembly GCA_964509625.1 of uncultured Smithella sp. Classification (GTDB taxonomy): domain Bacteria; phylum Desulfobacterota; class Syntrophia; order Syntrophales; family Smithellaceae; genus UBA8904. Next base: position 4,966 of record CAZDYR010000060.1, read on the forward strand.
AAAAGGCATGCTGGCGTTCCGTAAAGAAATAGCCCTCTGGTATTCGGAACGATACGGCGTCAGCCTGAATCCGGAAAACGAAATTCTGGGGCTTATCGGCTCCAAGGAGGGATGCCACCATTTTGTGCTGGCGCGCGTCAATCCGGGTGATATCGTCCTGATGACCGATCCCGGCTATCCCGCCTATCGTTCCAGCATCCTGATGGGCGAGGGTGTCCCTTATAATGTTCCTATTCTTTCGAAAAATAATTATCTGCCGGTGCTGGAAGATATCCCCTCGGATGTGGCTAAAAAGGCCAGCGCGATGTTTTTAAATTACCCGAACAACCCCACAGGCGCGTGCGCCACGCTGGAATTTTTAAATAAACTGGTGGCCTTCGCGGGCGAATATGATATTGCCGTCTGCTACGATAATCCTTACAGCGAAATCGTTTTTGCAGGACAGGAGCGCCTGAGCTTCCTTCAAGCCCCGGGGGCCAAGGATGTGGGTGTGGAGCTCAATTCCCTGTCCAAGCCTTTCAACATGTGCGGCTGGCGGCTGGGGATGGCTTGCGGCAATCCTGATCTGATCGCGGGGATCAGCAAGGTCAAGGAAAACACGGATTCGGGCATTTTTAACGCCGTGCAGTATGCGGGAATTCAAGCCCTGCACAATGAGGCGGGCTTTATTGAGGATATGCTTTCCATTTACGGGCGCAGGCGGGAACTGGTTTTGAAAACGCTCAAGAAGATCGGTATTGTCTTCAATCCGCCGCGCGGCACGTTTTATCTGTGGGTGCCGGTTCCCACAGGCATGACGTCGCTGGAATTTACCAACCGCCTGTTTGATAAAACCGCTGTCGTGGTCGCGTCCGGCACGGCTTACGGCCAGTACGGCGAAGGTTTTGTCCGCGTCTCGCTTACCGTTCCGGATGACCGGTTGAAGGAAGCGATGGGGAGAATAGAAAAAGAATTTAGGCAATAACGCCGGAAAAGGCCTGCATGCGGCGTTGCACATCAGCTTTATGTCACTGCGGCCTACGAAAAAGTAGGCCTCATTCCAAAAGCCTCGTGCGCCTTGCCTCCAGAGCCTTTTGCGACGTTATTGAGTTTGCGAGCTTGCTGCCGCCTCGTTCTCCTTTGGTTACGAAAGCTCCTGTAAAGGGCTGTTGCTCCTGCGCGCCTCGCCTCCAGAGCCTTTTGCGACGTTATTGAATGGTATTAACCCAGGTTCAATCGGATTGTCATTGCGAGCCTCGGTCTGCGTGGCAATCTTAAAAAAGTAGTTAAAGTAAAGGTAGTAAAAAATGGAAATGGGTATTTTGGGTCTTCCCCAGAGCGGGAAGAGCACCCTTTTTGAAATTATGACCGGCGTGAAAGCGAGCCTGTCGCACAATGAAACGGTTGTGCGTGGTCAGGCGTCCGTGCCGGATGAGCGTTTTGACAGGCTGGTTGAAATCTATAAACCGGTCAAGGTGTCGCCGGCTAAAGTTCCGTTTGTGGATGTGCATGCCGTGGGCGAGCATCCCTGGGAAGCGATTCGCCAGAACCTGAGCGGCGCGGACGGCATCCTGCACGTGATTGACGGGTTTTCCCTGCCGGATGTTTCGCTCAGCATCGACGCCTATCGTAAACTGGAAGACGAGTTGGTTTTGGCCGATCTGCTGATTATCGAAAAAAAGCTGGAACGCCTGGCCAAGATGTCCAAGAAGGCGATCTCGCCGCAGGAAACGGCGCAAAATGATCTCCTGCCCAGGCTGAAAGACTGCCTGGAAGCCGGGAAACCGCTGCGCGCGGCGGGACTGACGTCCGCGGAAACATTTACACTCAAAAGTTTCTCCTTCTGGACGATCAAGCCGGAAATGGTGGTGGTCAATGTGGCTGAAGATAACCTAAGCTTTGCCGATACGTTTGCGAAGGCAGCCAATATCAGCGAGCCGGTTATGGGAATATGCTGTAAGATCGAAGCGGAGCTGGCCGGGCTTGACCCCGCTGATCAGAAAGAATTTCTGTCGTCCATGGGAATCGCGGAACCGGCGTTTGGCCGGATCATCCGCGAGGCTTTTTCTTTGCTGGGGCGCATGTCCTTTTTCACCGTTGGCGAAGACGAAGTGAAAGCCTGGGTGATTCCCGTGGAGACCAAGGCGCCCAAAGCCGCCGGCGCCATTCACAACGATTTTGAACGGGGCTTCATCAAGGCCGAAGTCATGTCTTACGCTGATTTTATCGCTCACAGCGGCTCCGCCGCGCAGGTTAAATCCGCCGGTCGCCTGCGCCTGGAAGGGAAAGAATACATTGTCCAGGACGGCGACATTATCAATTTCCGTTTTAACGTCTGATAAAAAAGGCCAGGTGGTGTTTTAGCGTTAAGGGGACAAGATGCTAACATGACTGCGACGAAATACTATTCCTATGTTCCAGTCAAACTACTTGGTTCTATTCGTTGTATTTTTTTCAAAATATAAAAGAAAACAATAATAATTCTTGACAAACTTTTCCTTCCCCTTTATTTATTCAATCACTCAAGGCAAATCACATCTTTAAAAAATTTATACCGATCTGAACGAAGGAGGAGTTCTTTATGAACACGGTTATTGTCCGAAGAGCATTGTTTTTAATGATTATTTCAGCACTTCTTCTATCTGGATGCGCAAATCAGAGAGCCTGGGTTTACAAGGCGGAGCCACGTGTGGACAGCAAGCCAATATTGAATAAATCCGTCGCCGTCCCGCCTCTTATCGATCAACGGGAAAATTCCAACACGAATGCGGCAATGATGTACCTGATTCCATTAATGCCTTTTGGCTGGCAGGATCTCAACACACCTGAGACCGTTCAAATGCACATGAACAGTGGTTTGTGGATTTTTAAACCAACAGAGGATTTCGCAAAAGCGATTGCCGAAGAACTGAACAACTCAAGCATATTCAAAGAAACCTTCTTTACACATCGGGAGTCCGAAGCGGAATTATCATTGAGAGGCAAAATTTTGTCTACCAAGTATGATGCTTATATGTTCACCTATGGACTTTCAGCCTATGGACCGCTTCTCTGGTTCTTTTGTTTTCCAGCAAGTTATGTCAGTAATGACCTTGGACTTGAGTTGCAGCTGGTTGATTTGAAAACAAAGGATGTTTTATGGCAACAGTCCTATAAGAAAGAAGATAGCCGCATTTCGCTTATCTACATGATGCAGCCCGATTTTCCGTATGACACGTTTTTAAAAGACATTATGAAAGAGGCAATGCCGGCAATAAAAAGTAAGTTAGCTACTACCGTTGCATCAGATGCTTCGATTGAGCAGATTCAAGCATCATCTAAATGATATAAATAACATTATATCTTTTTAATAACAGGGGGAGATGCTGTGTTTAAGCGCACGTCTTCCCCTGAGATTTGTGCCTTTCAAATGAACATCATCAAATAATTCACAATCATCGTATTTATACTTCGTAAGTATTCTGTCTGCCGAGCCAGGACTTGATTGGAGCGGGGGCTATTCTTGACAATTTTAGCAGGCGTGGTATCAAAACGATGCACATCATTTATTTTAATCTTGCCGCTCTTATAAGGAGGGCCCATGCTGGAATCTTTGAAAGGAAAAGTCTGCTGGGTTACCGGCGCGGGAACGGGAATCGGTCAGGCGGCGGCTATAGCCCTTGGCCGAAACGGTGCCCATATCATTCTTTCGGGGCGCAGCATTAAATCGCTGCAAAAGACGGCAGACCTTGTTGCCGTAGCCGGAGGTTCATCATCTCTGGGAGTTCTGGATGTGTCCGTTCCTGAAACGGTCAGGACTGCGGCAGACCGGATTGTTTCACAATATGGCCGGCTGGACATTCTGGTCAACAACGCGGGAACCAACATTACCGAACGGCACTGGTCAAAAGTCACACCGGAAAAATGGAAAGAGGTTATTGATATCGATTTAAATGGCGCATTTTATTGCGCGTCCGCTGTTCTTCCCGTCATGAGAAGACAAAAAGACGGTTTGATCATCAATGTATCTTCCTGGGCAGGGCGTTTTTACTCTCTGCTCACGGGGCCCGCCTACAGCGCGGCCAAGCATGGGCTGATGGCGATGAATGCCAGCATCAACATGGAAGAATGCATCAACGGCATCCGGGCCTGCGCAATCTGTCCGGGGGAAGTCTGGACGCCGATCATCGACCGGAGACCGGACCATCTGCCCGATGATGTTAAATCAAAAATGCTGAAGCCGGAAGACGTGGGTGAAGCTATTTTGTTTGTTGCGCGTTTGCCTGAAACCGTATGTGTCAATGAGTTGATTATCAGCCCGACCTGGAATCGGGGATATATAGCTAATTTGGATCCGCAGACGTGAAAGCAGGAGGACGGGATGACACCCAAAGACATGAGAAAAAAGGCCGTTCAATTGATGGCCGTGGATCGGTTTCATTGCAGTCAGGCGCTTGCCGCCGTCGGTCAGGAAAAACTGGGAAAGGGTAATGACGAGGTTATCCGCGCCATGGGTGCTTTCGGCGGAGGACTGGGAGGCAACGGCGAAGTCTGCGGCGCGCTGGCCGGTGCCCTGGCGGCGATTGGGCTGCGGTACAGCCGCGCGCGTGCCGATGAAAAAGAAAATCCGAAAATGTGGGCGGACGCTCAGGAAATGGTCCGTAGGTTTCGCGATGAAATAGTGAATCAGGGCGGAACGATTAACTGCCGGGATATTGCCGGCGTCAACTGGCTGGACCGCGTTGAGGTCAAAGCTTTTTATTCGGGCGAAAAAGTCAAAAACTGTGTTCGCATCGTCGGCGAGACGGCGCTGGTACTGGGGAAAATACTGGAACGCGATTGATTGGTCATTTTGGGTTTTTAGACAAAAGCAAAATCCAAATTGAAAGATAAAAATGGCGGAGAGAGCGGGATTTGAACCCGCGGTACACCTTTAAAGGGCGTACA
>CAZDYR010000061.1:0-9790 GCA_964509625.1 uncultured Smithella sp.
ATGATGTGATGGGCAACGCCACGGTCCTGAAATTTCCCGGCCTTAAAATGAACAGCGGGCTTTCCTCAAAATTATTCCGCTTCCAGCCTCCGCCGGGTGTCAGCGTTTTCAAGATGCCTTAGTCGAAGGGGCGATCGCGGTTGAAGTCCGGTGTTAATTGGCAGTCGCTGACTTCCTGCACAAACAGATTTTCAAAACCCATGTCCAGGGCGAAATCGAGTATTTGACGATATTCATCGCCGGTGATCCTGCGGCCCAGCTGCGGATGGGATTTTACCCGGCCGATCGGCGTATATTGAGACATCAGGCTGATCGGAATGCCGGTTGATATTTCATTTTTCAGAAGCTTCAGGGCCTCTTTGGAGTTCTCCAGTCTTCCCGGCAGCACCAGGTGGCGAACAATGACGCCGTGTGAAGCAACATCGTTTTCCAAAACCAGATCGTCTCCGACCTGCCGCACCATTTCGCGGATGGACGCGATGCCGAACCGCGGATACCCCGGCGCGTCGGAGAAAAGAAGCGCGTCTTCATCGCGTCCGTACTTGAAATCCGGCAGGTAAATATCCACCATGCCGTCCAGCATCCGGATGACATCCGGATTTTCGTAGCCGCCGCAGTTATATACAAAGGGGACGGTGAGTCCCTGCGCGCGGGCCATGCACAGCGCCTCCATGACCAGAGGTGTTTGCGGCGTCGGCGTGACGGGTTCGACATTGTGGCAGCCGCGCTTCTGCAGATCCAGCATGACTTGGGCCAGCTGCAAAACCGTGAGTTCCCGCCCCCGCGTGCTGTGAGAGATCTGGTAGTTCTGGCAATAGATGCAGCCCAGATTGCATGAGGATAGAAAAATCGTTCCCGCGCCGCCGGTCCCGGACAGAGGCGGTTCTTCGCCGTGATGGGCCAGGGCGCAGTCCATGACGATCTCAGCCGGAAGCCGGCAATAGCCTGTTTCGCCTTTTGTCCGGTCGACCTTGCAGGCGCGCGGACAAAGGGTGCAGGATTTATAAATGTCCAGGAGTTCCTGAATGATCATATAAAAAACAGGTTATGGGTAATAGGCGATGGGCGATAGGTTATGGGTAATGTGCCTTAACCCATGGCCTATAACCTCTGACCTATCGCCCGTAGGGAACGGTCGCAGCCGTTCCCTACATCTTTTCCACCATATCGCGAATCTTGCCGCTTTGGACCAGCTCCAGAAAATCCTCGCCCAGCGGCGCGGCTGATTCCACAGCTTTTTCCCAGTTTTCAATCCGCTGGCTGCCGTTGTCGGCATAGGCCAGAAAGTCGTCGCGATCCGGTATTTTCCCGCCCGGCAGTTTGTCAACAAAGCTCTGCGACGGAAAAATCATCACCACGTTGCTTAAGGTCTGTTCATCCGTCTGGCGTTTTTTGATATTTTTATCCAACCAGCCGGGGATAATCCGTTCCTGATGATGGAAAAAAAGTACCAGTTCATTTTCTCTGGCGGCAAACTGATGCGACAGATGATAGTCAATCAGGCCGCCGTCGCGGTAAACGCCCCGGGGCGCGCCGAAAATATTTTTTACTCCGGAAACAACAAGCGGAATCGCGCCTGAGGCCATCACGGCGTATTTGAAATTGGCTTCGTTAATCTGCACGTATTTACCCCGGAACTGCGGTCGTAAACAAAAGGGGGGTGGTTTTGATCCATTGAAGAAAACAACCCTTTCGGCAAAACGGTACAGATTATTCCGGCTGAGTAAATTCAGGATGTAGCAGGCAGCCAGGGCGCTTTTCTGCAGATAATGCTTTTCCGAGGCGACCGGACCGCGCGCGCGGGCCGTGATGACTGACAGCCGATAGTGCTTATTGGCCAGGGCAAAGGGCAGCGCGTCGTCTTCAATGTAAGCGTTCACGATGTCGCCGAATTTTTCCAGAATGGTTACCGGTGTGTCTTTGCGGGTAAAACCGACCGTGATATAGGCTTTCAGGAATTTGCGGTAGCTCTCCACCGCCTGCGGCTGAATCCACGCGGCAAAACGCCAGGCACCGGCGGACGATCCGATCAGATGCACGGCTTTTTTGCGCCCCAGCAGCCCCTGCGATAAAAGCGTCAGGTCAAATCCGCTGGCGATCAGCCAGCGCGGTCCCACCGCCGCTCCGAAATAAGCTGTTACATCATCAAAGTTAAAACCGCCGTCCTTGATGATTTCGTACACTTTTTTTCCGGCCTTGATGCGCAATCTGCTCATGAGAATGACCCGGGCAAAGACCTTGACACATATCCTTTTGTCTTGTACATATAATCCAAACCGTTGGACGTGTAAATATCAATATGATTTTTCACCCAAACGGTCTTTTTGACGTTCGGGTCGATGCGGCTTTTATCAACAATTACAAAAATTGCAAGTCATTTTAAAATATTCCGGCAGAGGGGAAAATGATGGATATTCACACCACAGTCAAAAAAATAGCCGAGGACGCGCTGACAGCCTCACGCCGCCTTTCCCGTATGTCCTCCAGCGTGAAGAATGCCGCCCTTTTACGTATGGCCGATGAGCTGACCTGGCGTCGGGACTTTATTCTGTCCGAAAACAGCCGGGATGTGACCTCCGCCAGAGAAAAAGGCCTTTCCACGGCCATGATTGACCGGTTGACCGTTAAAAACGCGACCGTCGATGCCATGGCGCAGGGACTGCGCGAAGTCGCGGCTTTAGCGGATCCGGTTGGAAAGGTGACCTCCATGTGGCGGCGGCCCAACGGTCTTTTAGTAGGCCGGATGCGGATTCCGCTGGGTGTGATCGGCATGATCTACGAATCGCGTCCCAACGTGACCGTGGACGCCTCCGCCCTGTGCCTCAAATCGGGCAACGCGGTTATCCTGCGGGGCGGGTCCGAAGCGATTCATTCCAACCTGGCCATTGCATCCGTTTTACAGGATGTCCTGAGAGAGAGCCCGCTGCCGGACAAAGCGATTCAGGTCATTCCGTTTACCGACCGCGAAGCCGTTTCGACGATGCTGCAGCTCAATGAGCAGATTGATTTGATCATTCCGCGGGGCGGCGAAGAACTCATCCGCGCGGTGGTTGCCGAATCGAAAATTCCCGTCATCAAACACTACAAAGGCGTCTGTCACATTTTTGTCGACGCGGGAGCGGACATCAACATGGCGGTGAATATCTGCGCCAACGCCAAAGTGCAGCGTCCGGGTGTCTGCAACGCGCTGGAAACGCTGCTCGTTCATTCGGACATCGCGTCCGCGTTCCTGCCGAAGATGGCGGAAAAACTTCAAAAGGCGGGTGTCCTGCTCAAAGGCTGTGAAAAAACGAGAAAAATTCTGAAGAATATCGACGCGGCCACTGAAGAGGACTGGTACGCGGAATACCTGGACCTGATCCTGGCCGTCAGGATTGTTCCCTCGATTGATGAAGCTATCGCGCATATTGAAAAATACGGATCCCTGCATACGGAATCCATCATTACCCGGGATTACGCGAATTCGCAGCGGTTTTTAAATGAAGTGAATTCTTCCACGGTGCTCGTTAATGCTTCCACGCGCTTCAGTGACGGTTTCGAGCTGGGGCTGGGCGCGGAAATCGGCATTTCGACCACCAAGCTGCACGCCTACGGGCCGATGGGATTGGAAGAACTCACGACCTCCAAGTTTATCATTTACGGCGACGGTCAGGTCCGCGCATGAAGTGGGGGCTTTTCGGCGGGACATTTGACCCGGTTCATTTCGGTCACCTGCGCGCCGCCCAGGAGCTGATCGCGCTTCTTTGTCTGGATCGCGTCATCTTTATTCCCGCCGCCCAGCCGCCGCATAAAACGGCGCGCGTGATCACGCCTTTTGAACATCGGGCGAAAATGGTCCGTCTGGCCATTGAAGGCAATCATCAGTTTTTTTTCTCGGACGCGGAAAATCAAAGGCCGGGGAAATCCTATTCCATTGAAACCGTCCGGCATTTTTTAGAATCTCCCGATCATCCGGAGTTGTATTTCATCACAGGACAGGACGCTTTTGACGCGATCACGACCTGGTATCAGTGGGACAAACTTCTCGGCCTTTGCCATTTCGCGGTTATGACCAGGCCGGGCTATGAAAACAGGGGCCTGAAGCATATCCTTCCTCGGGAGCTTGCCGCGCGCTATGTTTATGACGAGCAAAACGATATTTTCAGAGATCCGCAAAGCCGTTCTGTTGTGTTCCGCAAGACCACCTTCCTGGATATTTCATCATCTGACATCCGGGGAAAATTTCAGCAAGGCCAGAACGTCCGGTACCTGCTGCCGGACAAAGTGATCCGTTACGTCGAGGCAAATCATCTGTACAGGTAGGTCGCGTTTCAGTGTGAACGTAAGGAGGCGGGCGCCTGATTTCAGGCCTGTAACTGGAAGAATCCTTTCTGTCCCTCGTTTCTGTATATTTTGACGCAGGCATCGACAACATCGTTGTCGTACAGGGTGTTGCGATGGGTCACAATTTCTTCAATGGCGATTTCGATGCCCAGAGCAGGGCGATACGGGCGGTGAGACGACATGGCTTCCAGGACGTCGGCAACGGAGAGAATTCTTGCTTCTAAAAGAATATCCTCTCCTTTCAATCCCTGCGGATAACCGGATCCGTCCATGCGTTCGTGATGCTGCAAAATAATTTGCGCGATGGGATAAGGAAACTCAATCGTCTTGAGAATGTCATAGGCATTCTGAGAGTGGGTTTTCACCATTTCCATCTCCAGCCGGCTTAATCGTCCCGGCTTGGTGAGAATCTCGGAGGGAACGGCAATCTTCCCGATGTCATGGAGCGCGCCGGAAACCCGAATCGCCTCCGCCTGATCCTGCGGCAGAGACATTTTATCCGCGATGATGCCGGCTATTCTGGCGACCTGCTGCTGGTGGCCGGCCGTGTAAGGATCGCGGCTTTCCACGATTTTGGACATGGCCAGCACCGTCCCGTCCAGAATCATCTGAATTTTCCCGTAGCTGGCTTTAAGTTCCTCGGCCCGCTGATCCAGATGCAGTGTTTTAAGGCGCACTTTTGCTTCCAGATTTTTATTGAGCTCAAGCAGCTCCGCATTCTGTTTTTTAACCAGCTCGTCGAGCCGCTTGTTTTCAATGATCAATTCCGCTTTGGACAACAGTTGATTGATCGTGTAAAGCAAGTCATCCTTGCGCCAGGGTTTGGTGATGTACAAATGAATGCGGCCTTTATTGATCGCGTCTATCATGGACTCCGTGTCGGTGTAGCCTGTCAAAAGCACGCGAAGAGCGTCGGGACAAATGGTGCGGGCCTCGGCGAAAAATTGAACACCTGTCATACCCGGCATCATCTGATCGGAGATAATCAGGGAAAAATCAGTCGATTCTCTTAAAATTTTAAGACCTTCTTCGCCGGAGGCGGCCGTGCGCAGCTCATAGCCCTCATCGGCCAGCATCATCGTCATAATATCCAGAATAGCCGCCTCATCATCGATGAGCAGAATGGAATGCCGGTATTTTAATGGTGTCAATGGCAATGAATTCATATAGTTGAACTTATGTCGGCTTAAATTAGCCTATCCCTGTTGAAAGTATATCGTCATTTATTTTTAAATACTAAAGGGTAAAAAAGAGGGTGGAAAAAAGGCGCAGCCGAAGTGCCTGCTTTAAGACGGATCGATATCAGTCGGTGCGGCTGTTTCAGTCCGGTTCAGCTTATTTTTCTGATTTTCAAGAATCTTTTTTAAAAACTGACCGGTGGAGGATTGTTCGTTTTGCGCCACTTCCTCCACCGTTCCGGAAGCGATGATTTTTCCGCCGCCCGGGCCGCCTTCCGGTCCCAGATCAATGACATGATCCGCGGATTTGATGATGTCGAGATTGTGTTCGATGACGACCATGGTATTGCCCATATCCACCAGGCGCATCAGGACGTCCAGCAGCTTCTGGATGTCCGCAAAATGCAGGCCGATGGTGGGTTCGTCCAGAATATACAGCGTGTTGCTGTTGACCCTTTTTCCCAGCTCCCTTGCCAGTTTGATGCGTTGAGCCTCGCCGCCGGACAGGGTTGTGGCCGACTGCCCCAGGCAAATATACCCCAGCCCCACGTCGGCCAGGAGCTGCAGGTGAGTCCTCAGGGAAGGGATGTTGGCAAAAAAATCCAGTGCCTGAAGGACGGTCATATCCAGCACATCGGCAATGCTTTTGTCCTTGTACTTGATATCCAAAGTATCCGCGTTAAAGCGTTTTCCCCGGCAGGCGTCGCAGGTGACGTACACGTCGGGCAGAAAGTGCATTTCGATTTTAATCAGTCCGTTGCCTTCGCAGGCTTCGCAGCGTCCCCCTTTGACATTGAAGCTGAACCGGCCCGGTTTGTAGCCGCGCACGCGCGATTCCGGAAGCCCCGTGAACAGATCCCGGATAAAGGAAAAGATCCCGGTGTAGGTGACCGGATTGGAACGGGGGGTCCGGCCGATGGGCTGTTGATTGATCATGATGACCCGTTCGATGCCTCCCAGGTCTTTCACTTTTTTGATTTTTCCCATGGAACCGCTGTGCTGGCCCAGGCGCCGGGCCATGACTTTATACAGGGTTTCGATGACCATCGTGCTTTTGCCGGAACCGGATACGCCGGTGACCGCGGTTAAGACCCCCGTGGGGATTTTGATGTCGATATTCCGGAGATTGTTTTGCGACGCGCCCTCCAGGATAATGTGCCGGCCCCTGGCGGATCGCCTTTTGGCGGGCAGGGCGATGGTTTCCCGGCCCGACAGAAATTTGCCGGTGAGCGACGTTTCACTTTCGAGCACTTCGGCGGGCGTGCCTTGAAAGATGACTTCGCCGCCCTGTGTGCCGGCTCCCGGTCCCATATCAACGATATGATCGCAGGACATCATCATGTCGGCGTCATGTTCCACAACCAGCACGGTGTTGCCCATGTCGCGCAGTTTTTTCAGTGTATCAATCAGCCGCAGATTATCTTTCTGATGCAGTCCGACAGTCGGCTCGTCCAGCACGTACAGAACACCCATTAAGCCGGAGCCGATCTGCGTGGCCAGTCTGATACGCTGGCTCTCGCCGCCGGACAGGGTGGATGTCGAACGCGCGAGATTCAGATAATCCATGCCGACATTGAGCAGAAACGCGAGCCGGCTTTTGATTTCCTTGAGAACGCGCTCCGTGATGATGATTTCCTGCGCCGAGAGGTTGAGGGCCTGGAAGAAATTGAAGCATTCGCGAATGGACATGAGGCAGAGGTCGTAAATATTTTTCCCGCCTACCGTGACGGCCAGACTTTCCTTTTTCAGCCTCGCGCCGTTGCAGGTCTCGCAGGGTCTTAAATCGATATAACGCGCCAGGTCGTTGCGTATGGCGACGGATGTCGTTTCGCGCCAACGCCGTTCCAGCTGTTTAATCGCGCCTTCAAAAGGGCGATGCGCGAAGTATCGCTTGTCCGGACGGTCATGGTAAAACTTGATCAACTCATTTCCCGATCCGTAAAGAAGCACATCGCGGATCTTTTCCGGCAGTTTGTTAAACGGCATGTTGATATCGAACTTATAGTGCGAGGACAGCGCGTCCAGCAGATTAAAGTAGTACAGCGAATTGCGTCCCGCCCAGGGCAGGATGGCGCCTTCACGAAGCGAGAGGCCCGCGTCCGGGACCACCAGGTCAATCGCGAAATGCATGCGCGACCCCAGTCCGTTGCATTCCGGACAGGCGCCGTAGGGGGTGTTGAAGGAAAACACGCGGGGAGCCAGCGTGGCCATGCTGATGCCGCAGTCGGGGCAGGCGTATTTTTCGGAGTAAAGCGTTTCACAACCGTCGGCGGTGACGATCCGGACCAGCCCGTCGCTTTTATTGGCCGCGATCTCCACGGAATCGCGCAGTCTTTTGCGCACGCCTTCTTTCAACACGAGGCGGTCGACAATCAGATCGATGTCGTGGCGCTTTGTTTTAGCCAGAACGATTTCTTCCGCCAGATCCCGAACCTCCCCGTCAACGCGCACCCGGGCAAATCCTTCCTTCTGCAGTTTTTTCAATTCTTTGGCGAATTCGCCTTTTTTCCCGCGCACCAGCGGGGACATTACGCTGAAACGCGTGTTTTCGGGCAGGTCCAGCACACTCTGCACAATGCTATCGATGGTTTGAGATTGAATCTCCCGGCCGCAGCTGTAACAGTGGCAGACGCCGATGCCGGCGAAAAGCAGACGGAAATAGTCGTAGATTTCGGTGACCGTGCCCACCGTGGAACGCGGATTGTGGCTGGCCGCGCGCTGTTCGATGGCAATCGCGGGCGAGAGCCCTTCGATGGATTCCACGTCCGGCTTGTCCATCTGGCCGATAAACTGGCGCGCGTAAGTGGAAAGCGATTCGACATAGCGGCGCTGGCCTTCGGCATAGATGGTGTCAAAAGCCAGAGAAGACTTGCCGGACCCGGAGACGCCGGTGATGACCACCAGCTTGTCGCGCGGAATATCCAGGTTGATATTTTTAAGATTATGCTGGGACGCGCCCTTGATTCTGATTAAATCCATACGGCCGTTTACCGCTTTCTAGAGCCGGACGTCGATGTAGGATTTTTTGCGGATGCCTTCAATCCATTCATCATATTTTTTAGCGACTTTTTCATCTTCAATTTTCGCCTTGATCTCATTGCGCACGTCGGCAATCGGCTTCAGTCCCGCTCCCCGTTTGTCCGTCACGGCGATTATGATAAATCCCATCTCGGTTTCGATCACGTCGCTTATTTGTCCGATCGCGAGGCTGAAAGCCACTTTTTCCACTTCCGGCACAATAACGCCTCTTTCGACAAAGCCGATGTCGCCGCCCTGAGCGGCCGTCGGCGTTTTGGAATATTGAGCGGCAATCATCTCAAAAGGTTCGCCTTTCAGGATCCGTTCACGCAACTGCCGCCCCTGCTCTCTGGTATTTTCCCGCGTCTTTTTGTCCGCGTTCGCGGGAACGGGCAGTAAAATCTGTTTCATGCGAACAGCCTCTTTGCCTTCGTATTCCTGAAGATGTTTATTGTAATATTCGCCGATTTCTTCATTCGTGACCAGAATCTTGGACTGCACCTCCCGCCGGAGCAGTCTCATGCGCATCATCTGTCCCTTGATTTCTTTTTTGACCATTTCAAGGGTATTGCCTTCATCGGCCAGTTTTTTTAAATAGTCATCCATACGGATGTTGCTCTTCGCCAGCATGTCATTGATGACAGCCGTGACTTCCTCGTCTTTCACGGCCGCAAAGCCTGCGCCCGCTTTTTTCGCCTCCTGTTCGATCAGCGTCTGATCAATCAGGCGCTGCAGGAAGACGGTTTTATTTTGCTTGAGCACCTCATCCTTGTTGTCGCCTTTATAATTCTTCTCAATACTTCTGGCGTAAGGTTCGAACATCCGGTTGAGTTCGGCCAGCGTGATCACTTCATCATTGACAACGGCAACGATTCTGTCCACCACCTGGGCGGCATTTGCCGCGCATGCCAGCATGATGACCAGGATGATTGTGAGACCCATCTTTCGTACTTTCACGGTGATTCCCCCTGTGTCTGAAATTTATTTACGGCGATTTTTTATCAGAACGCTTGTTTCTTTTTTAACGACGGATTTTAGTTTTAATGCGTCCAGCCAGACGGCAAAAGCCGCGTCTTCTTTCTGTGCCCGGATGACGGCTATGATGTCTTCCCTGCAATCGGCAAAAGATCTTGTCCGGGCAGGCTGAATGTCAGTGACTTTGACGATATGATAGCCGTAGGCGCTTTTCAGGACGGGACTTATTTTACCAACCGGTAAATTGAAAAGGGTTTTGTCCAGCGGTTCCGGCATCATCTCACGGGAAACAAAAC
>CAZDYR010000062.1:0-9650 GCA_964509625.1 uncultured Smithella sp.
ATCTCCGCCCCGGCCACGCCGATCCGGCGGCAGGCTTCCAGAGCCTCAGGCACCCACTTCGCGGTCACGGCGATGACGGCAAAATCAACTTTTTCCGGAATATCCTCCACGCGTTTGTAGATCTCCAGTCCGGAAATGTTGCCGCCCTTGGGGTTGACGGGATATATCTTTCCTTCAAAACCCATGGATGTGATGGCCCGGAGCATTCCGGTGCCGAAACCGACACCGCCTTCATCTGCGGAAACGCCAAGAATGGCCAGTGTGCGGGGATGGAAGATCCTTTCATAATCCGCGGCCGGAAAACAATTTTTCCCGGGGCCGCCGGTCTGTTTATTTTTGACTGACATTGTTGACCTCCATTGTCTGCCGATTATATCTCGCATGCAAAATATCTAAATCTTTCCTCACTTCCGAAGATCTTTCAGCATTCGTATGAGCAGCAGCCTTTCCTCCATGGTGAATATGGAAAGAACTTCCTGATTGAGCTTTTCCGTGTCCCGGACGAATTCCTCCCGCATTTGCCGCGATTTGTCCGAAAGCGTAATGCTCAGAACCCGCCGGTCCGCCTTGGCCGTGTTTTTCACAATCCATCCGCCGTCGGCCATCCGGTCCAGAACGCCGGACAGGGTGGCGCTGTCCAGGACCAGGCGTTTGCCCAGTTCCCCCGCGGAAAGATCCTCCTCTTCATAAAGGGCGTGCAGAACCAGACCCTGCATGGGCGTCATTCCGTAAGGCGTGAGACGGGCCTTGAAAGTTCCGTAAACCTTCTGGTTGGCTTTGCTGAGAATAAAAAGAATGGCATCCTGATAACTGATCATGAAAACACCGGTTCACCTGCGCTTAAACGCGACGATGATTAATGCCCCGCATCTTGCCGCGAAGCGTTTAATTTATTTCGCATACAAGATAAATAAACAGGCAGATCAAGTCAAGAAAATTTTATGCTTTTAAAAATTGGTTGACATATAAAGTATCAATTGATACTATCGTCACATGCTGCCGTCCAGGAAAACGATTATTGGAAAGATTGAACTTGCCCGGCAAGTCATCAAATCAGGAGAGATTTTTCTGGTAGAGCCTGATGTTATAGCAGCAGACCTCCTGGAGATCGGTTGTGGTGTTCTGGAGATGCCGGATATGCTGAGAGAGCTTCTTGCAAATACGACTTATAGTGATTATCGAGGCGCTCATCCACCGCAGAGGTCATACGAAAAAAGCATTTCCGGTTCTGAATTGTATGCTTTTAGCGCAGTCAGTAAAAGAGTAGGGTGTGCCGTTTATTATAAATTTGTAATTAAGGACAATATCTTCTGGCTTGTATCACTGCACAGAGATCGTCCGGAAAAAGGTAAAGCGATATGGAAAAGAAAATGATGAGTTGTCCTGCCTGCAATGCAGCCATGAAACCAACCGTTAAAGAGAAGACCATGAATTTTAAAGGTGTAAAGATTGATTATCCAACGGATTGTTTCGTTTGTCCGGCCTGTGGCCTGGAAGCGGGCACACTGGCGCAGGGCGCTGATATTCAAAAAAATATTGCGGATGCCTACCGGAAGAAGATGGGATTGATGACCGGAAATGAAATCCATGAAGCGCGCAAAAAAAGAGCATGGACTCAGGAAAAATTAGCGGACATCATGAAAGTGGGAATAGCAAGCATCAAAAGATGGGAAGGCGGAATTATACAAAGCAAATCCATGGATAAAATGCTTCGGCAGGTTTTGTCGGGCGAGACTTGCGGCGACTGGCTAACCGGTAACCGCGCATTATCAATTCCTCGCGTTAAGCTGGCATTAAGATATTTGGAAAAACAATTGAACTTTGAGGTGCTCAAGAAAAATGACCAGATGTTATATGCCGCCAAATACATCTGGTATATCGATATGGAATCATTCAGGCAGACGGGTCAAAGCATCACGGGCGCGACATATGCTAAGCTTCCTTTGGGGCCTCAATTAAACAATTACAAAGATTTAATAAAAGAAATTATGGATGCCAATGAGAAAACAGCAGAGCCGCTCAGCGGAGAAGAAAAGCTGATCATTGAGAAAGTTGCCTGCAGATTTCCGACAGCCAGAAAAGTTATGGATGCTTCGCACCGTGAAGTCGTGTGGCAGGAAAAATCCGTAGGTCATTTTATGCCCTATTCGGATGCGCAGAGATTGACTGAGTTGTAGATCGGCAAATCCGTGCGGCAAGCTGCGAAGAATCAGCACGCGTACGACTGAAGCGGAATTAAAAAGGGGCTAGCCGTGAAAGCAGCTAACCCCTTGATATAGTTGGCGCGCCTGGTAGGATTCGAACCTACGGCCCTCAGATTCGTAGTCTGATGCTCTATCCAGCTGAGCTACAGGCGCGTTGATGAACCGTAAATGACGAGGGAGGCTATAGCACATTATGGGCTGTATGCAAAATAAAAATGTAGCATGGGAACAAGCCCATAAATATTAATAGATTTCGGAAAACGGATCACGTCCGGGGTCTTCCTGCCAGCTGTATTCTATCTCCAGGCTCTGGCGCTTCGCAATGTCATAACCCAGGGTGTCGGCCACAAATCCCAGGGTCATGTCCATGCCGGCGCTGACGCCGGAACTGGTATAAATGTTTCCGTCTTTGACCCAGCGCGCCTTTTTGACCCAGACAACATCAGGAGATTCCCCAACGGCCCAGTTGAAAAGACGCTTGTTGGATGTTGCCCGCCTGCCGTTCAGCAATCCGGTTTTCGAAAACAGGATGGAGCCGGTGCAGACCGTCAGGATGTGTTGCGCCTCCAGGGCAAGCCATTTTATCCTGTTGATAAAATCCGCATCTTTGATCAGACTGACAACGCCCAATCCGCCCGGAATGAGCAGGATCGCCTCCGCTCCCGCATGGTCCGGCATTGTCCGGGTAACGACGGGTACATTCTGCGCGCTGGTCACCGTGCCGCCTTCCCGGGAAACGTACTGAAGCGAAAAATGATCCTTCAGCCTCCCGAGGACTTCCACCGGTCCGAACACGTCCAGTGTTTCAAAGTCGTTATATAATATAATGATGATGTTTTTCATTCATTTCCTCCCTTCAAGGGTTATCGTGGTAGCGCCACGCACGGAGTTTGTCAGTACAATTTCATCCGCGATTTGCAGATCATTAACGTAAATAATTTTTTCGCGTGCCTGGAGCTTTTTCATCACAATCTGCCGGGCGATGCCGTTTAATAATCCGCAGGAAAGAGGCGGCGTGTACCAGCGCCCCCGGTGGCGGATGAAGATATTGGATATAGCGCCTTCGGTGATTTCATCTTTTTCATTGCGGAAAAGAACATCGAAGTAACCCTGCGCCGAATATTTTTTAAACTCATCGTCGTATAATTTTCGATTGGTGGTTTTGTGATATAAAAAAATGTCCCTCGAATTTGTTTTGAGCCGGGAAACGGCAACAGGCGGCGAAGACCCGGGACGCAAAGCAGCAGGCTGATGCTCTATCGTGAAGCCGCCGCCGGATTTCAACAGCAGGCGCAAACGCATATGGCCGGTCTGCTTTGCCGCGTAAGCGCTCAACGCGGCTCTGATCTTGCTGATAGGGAAGGAGATGGAAAAGAATTTGGCCGATGTTTTCAAGCGCCGCAAATGACGGCTCAGGTATTTGATTTTGCCATTCGTGAGAAGCATGGTTTCAATAAGCGCCAATTCCGGTATGCTGTTTGTCAGGAATTGTCCCTTCAGCCGGCATTCCGCGTATTCCTCCCCGGGCTGGGAATCATAGACAATCCCCCCGCCGATGCCCATCCGGGCGGAATAGGATTGGTTTGATTTGAACCCCAGATCGATGGTCCGGATGGCAACGTTAAAAACAGCCTGCCCGTCGGGGGCAAAGTAGCCGATGGCGCCGGTGTAAATATTTCTCGGCCCGTCTTCCAGCGAGCTGATGATTTTCATGCTCTGGATCTTGGGCGCGCCGGTCACGGAGCCGCAGGGGAACAGGCTTTTGACCATGTCGAATATTTTGACCCCGGGCTTTATTCTGCCGGTGACGGTGGAGGTCATCTGCAGAAGGGTTTCATACTTTTCCACTTCAAAAAGCTTTTTCACTTTAACCGTGCCGGGAAGACAAATCCGGCCCAGATCGTTTCTGAGCAAATCGACAATCATGACATTTTCACTGGTGTTTTTCATGTCGCTTGAAAGCCGGCGCGCGGAGGCTGAATGCGGCGCGGTGCCTTTCATGGGCTTGACCGTGATGTTTCGTTTCGCGTCGACGCGGAAAAACAGTTCGGGAGACAGGGATATGATCGCGCTGCCGTTGAGGCGGATGAGGGCCGAATAGGAGACCTGCTGCTGTTTTTTAAGCTCTTCATAAAACGCGGCGATGTCGCCCTTGAAATCAAAATTATAGCGCGTTGTATAATTGATCTGGTAGGTTTCGCCGCGGGCGATAAGGGTTTTGATTTTACGGATCGCTTTTTCATATTGGCGATAGCTTACGGCCGGGCGAGGCTCTGATAAGTGAAAATCTACACTGTCGCGTTTTGGGTTGTCAGGCCATCGCCGGGCCGGTTTCTTGTAAGCGCCGAACCACAGCAGGGGAGAATCGTATCGGGGGCAGTATTGATTTAAGCTTTCTTCCAGAAAATATCCCAGCTCGTAGGCAAAGAATCCGGCCAGATAACAGCCTTGCCTCCGATAGTCCTCCATCCGCCGGAAACACTGTTGCAGATCAGCAGGCTTTTGGCAGGTGATGATTTTTTCCGGCTCGGTAAAAAGCAGGTTTCGCGAATTGTCCCTGTCCTTGCGCAGTGTTTCGAGCAGGACGCTGTTTTCTTTAAGAATCATGCGTCGTTCTTAACATGATTTTGTTTAAATTTGCCACAGGATCCATCATGCAAGGACGTTTTGAAAATTTATTTAATCTTCAGCGCGCGGGCTTTCTTGTGATCCGTAAAGCTTTTGTCATCTTTGACTTGCGGGCCGTTCCGTAGTAAGAAAAAGAAACGATCTGATGCCGGACGGGCAAACGAAAGGGTTTTTTATGGCGGAAAAAACAAAACCTGCGCCGATCCATGAAGATCAGGGCCTTAACGCCGATGATGTTTTCGGGTTTGCTGAAAACGCGGGGGTGGGACTGTATATTCTTCAGGACAACCGGTTCTGTTACGCCAATGCCTGGATGGCCGAACTGCTTGGCTATGAAAGCGCGCGGAATCTGGTCGGCAGAACCTTTCGCGATATGATCCATCCCGAAGACCGCGGTCTGGTCAGTCTGGAAATTCCCTCCGGCACGGACGCCGGTTTTTCCGACTCTCCTTCTTTCCGCCTTTTTAAAAAGGACGGCAGTATTCTCTGGGTGCAGATGGGCGGCCGATCGATTCTCTATCAGGGAAAAGAGGCCCATGCCGGATTTTTGATCAACATGACCTGCTCTCGGCATAAATTTGAAGAACTGGAAGATTCTCTGAAACGGTACGAAACGATTCTCGACGATGTGGATGTGCAGCTGAGCGAGATTGATTTGAAGGGGAATATTACTTTCATTAATGACGCCGGCTGCAGGATTTGGAAACTGCCGCGGGAAGAACTGATGGGGATGAATTACCGGCATTACATGAAAGACAGAGATGTCCGTGAATATGACCGTCTCTACAGAAAGGTTTATTTCTCCGGCATCCCGGTTCAGAATGTGATCCTGGAAGTGACCGATCGTGAGGGGGTGCAGCGGACGATTGAAAAATCCGTATCGCTTGCCCGCAATGCAGCGGGTGAGATTTACGGTTTCCGGATGGTTTCCCGAGATGTGACTGAAAAGCGGGAAGCCGAGAAGAAGCTGGCGGAGCAGCGCTCGCGTCTGGAGGCGATCTTCGGGAGCGTGAAGGACGCGATCATTACGGTGGACCCGGAGTTTGTGGTGATCGAAGCCAATAAGTCGACGGAGGGCATCTGCTCCGTGTCGATGAAAGAAATCGCCGGGAAAGAGTTTTCACAGTGCCGGACGAATTGCGGCCAGACCTGCCGGGAGGTTCTGAAACAGACGCTCGAAAAAAAGACGGCGGTTCGGGAATACCGGATCGAGTGCGACCACCGGCTGAGACCCCAGCAGGTGGTGAGTGTGTCGAGCTCCCCTTTGATTGACCCTCAGGGGAATTTCATGGGCGCTGTCATGGTCATCCGGGATGTGACTTTGTTGAGAGACGTGGAAAGAGAACTAAGAGAGCGACACCAGTTCCAGAACCTGATCGGCCGGAACAAAACCATGCAGAATGTTTACAGTTTGCTGGAGGACCTGGCCAGTCTGGACACCACCGTGCTGGTTACGGGAGAAAGCGGGACGGGGAAGGAACTGGTTGCCCGCGCCCTGCACTACAGCGGGAACCGGGCCTTTAAGCCGTTTACCACTGTGAACTGCTCGGCATTGGCGGAGAGCCTGCTGGAAAGCGAACTCTTCGGCCATGTGAAGGGGGCGTTTACCGGGGCGTTCAAGGACAAACAGGGACGGTTTGCCGCCGCCGACGGCGGGACCATTCTGCTCGATGAAATCGGGGATATCTCGCCGATGATCCAGCTCAAGCTTTTAAGAGTTTTGCAGGAGAAAGAATTTGAACGTGTCGGAGAATCCCTGCCTCAGAAAATTGATGTCCGGGTGATTGCCTGCACCAACAAGGATTTAAAAGAAAAAGTCAGGAAAGGCGAATTCCGCCAGGACCTTTATTATCGATTAAAGGTTGTGGAAGTTGCGCTGCCCCCCTTAAGAGAGAGACTGGAAGACCTGCCCTTATTAGTGGATCATTTTCGCCGGATGTTTAATGAACGGTTCAACAAGACCATCGAGGGGATATCCGGTGAAGTTTTAAGCCGTTTTATGGATTACACCTGGCCGGGGAACGTCCGGGAGCTGGAGCACGTGATGGAGCATGCCTTTGTCCTGTGTCATGGCGGCACCATTACCCTCCAACATCTGCCCGCGGATATCAGGAGTTACGAGCCTGTCGAGGAAAGTCCCCGTCAGAAAAATAAGGCCGCATCGGCACAGGGCGCACAAGCCATCCGCGACGCTTTGAATAAAACCGGCTGGAATAAATCCAAGGCCGCCCGTCTTCTGGGCATCGGGCGCCGGACGATTTACCGCAAGATTGAAGACTACCAGCTTCGTGACGAATAGGGCCGTTATCAGTCTTGAGCGATACCTGAACAAAAACAGCGGAGGTGTCTATGGACGATATGCTGATGTGGGGCAGACAGGTTCTGGCCACGCAGCCCTTCAGCGTTCTGATCGGAGCCGAGCTCACCGGCTTTACCGTGGGATCCGCCGAGATCAAAGTTCCCGTCAGACATGAGCTTAAACAGCAGCATGGATTTCTGCATGGCGGCGTGGTGAGCTATGCGGCGGACAACGCGCTGACCTACGCGGGCGGCAGTGTGCTGGGGCCGGGCGTCGTGACATCGGAGTTCAAGATCAACTATGTCAGGCCGGCGACGGGGGATTTCATCGTGGCCCGCGCCACCGTCGTTTACAGCGGCAAAACACAGGCAGTCTGCCGCTGCGACGTTTACGCGGTGAAAGACGACAGAGAAAAACTCTGTGCCGCTTCGCAGGGCACCATCACCAAAATCGGACAGTCAAAATAAAAACGCCGAGCTGTCAACCCGCGATGAAAGAGAATTGAAAACATGGACCAGACGATCAGTCCGCACGATCTGAACAAACCGGTGATTCAATACGCTTCGGATGACTTCGTGGCCCTTCGGGAGCAAAGCTCGGTCACGGAGGCGCTGGACTGCATCCGGGGTTCCCGGACGGAGAACACCATTCTATACTTTTACGTCGTGGATGACGCGGACCGTCTGGTCGGCGTCGTTCAGACCCGGAGGCTGCTGACCTCGCCGCTTGAGGCAACCGTCGCGTCCATCATGGCATCTCAGGTTATCACCATTCCGTACACGGCGACTCTGATGGAAGCGCTGGAGTTTTTCATTCTCTATAAATTTCTGGCCTTTCCGGTTGTGGACGAAAACGGGAAGATGCTGGGCATGATCGACGTCAATATTTTTACCCGGGAAATGATCGATATGGAGGAGCGCGAACAGCTTCACAGTATTTTCGACACGCTGGGTGTGAGTGTGGCGGAAATGAAGGACCGGTCGCCGCTGAGCGTTTTCCGCCGGCGTTTTCCCTGGCTTTTGGCCACGATTGCGAGCGGGACGGTCTGCGCCCTGCTGGTCGGATTTTTCGAAGCCACGCTGGCCGAAAGCCTGATCCTGGCGTTTTTCCTGACGCTGGTCCTGGGGCTGGGGGAAAGCGTTTCCATGCAGACGATGGCGATTACCGTGCATGTCATGCATCACCGGACGTCTCGGTCCGGCTGGTATATCGAGGTGTTGAGCCGGGAGCTGACGCGAACCCTGCTTCTGGCCGTGGCCTGCGGGTTGATCGTGGGGTTGATTGCCTGGATCTGGCGCGGCGACGCTCCGGCGTCGCTGGTGATCGGCGCCGGCATTCTCCTGTCGCTTATCCTGGCCGGTTTCATCGGCGTGAGTGTTCCCTCGCTGCTGCACAAACTGCGGCTGGATTTGCGTGTGGCTTCCGGGCCGGTGACGCTGGCCCTGGCCGATATCTGCACCATCGGCGCGTATTTTTCTCTGGCCGCCTTTATCCTGGGCCGATAAAAGCTTCCTTAAGAAAATTTTGAAAAATCCGGTTTGCGGCGCTCAAAGAAGGCCGCAAACGCTTCTTTGGCTTCGGGAGACTGAAGCATGGCGTCGAAATACACGCTTTCCTCCAGCATCTGCGCGGTGACGGATTCCACGTGGCGGGATTTCATTAAACGTTTGGTTGTGCGCAGGGAAGAGCCCGGCAAAACGGCCAGCTTGGCCGCCTGCTGATAAGCGTAAGCCGTAAGATCGGCCGCGGGCAGGACTTTATTGATCAGTCCTATTTCCAGGGCCTGTTCGGCCGTAAAGGATTCTCCGAAAAACAGAAGTTCGGCGGCGCGGGTATAGCCGATGATTTCCGGAAGCAGTTTGCTGGAGCCGAATTCCGGACAAAGCCCGAGCTTGGGAAACTGCATCGAAAATTTTGTGCCCTGGGCCGCGTAAATCTGGTCGCAATGAAGCAGCATCGTCACGCCGATACCGATGGCCATGCCGGACACGGCGGCCAGCACCGGCTTGGGCGCCGTCAGGAGGTTGCGCATAAACTGCGCGACGGGCTTTTCCTCCAGGCTCCCTGAGGCATTCATGAAATCCTCCAGATCGTTGCCGGCGGAAAAAACTTCCGGTTTGCCGCAAAACAGAATGACGCGGACCGCGGGATCCACTTCGCCGTCCTTCAGGGCGTCGGCCAGCATTTTATACATGGCTGACGTGATCGCGTTTTTCTTGTCCGGGCGGTTAAATTCGATGGTTAGAATGCCTTCTTTTTTGACTGTGTTAATTTCCATATTCTCTCCCCTGTCTGGTTTATTTTTTAATTATTGTTTGTGATCCTGACGGCCGTTTCCGGGCGGGCAGCACAGAAGCTGTCCGTGACTACAACTGTTGCACTCAAATTGCAAGGTCGGATGATCGATTTTGAATTCATCGGCCAGCAGGGCGCGGACCCGGGCCGCCAGTTCATCGGTTTTTCGTGATCCGGACGGCTATGCGGATGCGTCGTCATGGTTTTTTTCGTCCAGTATTTTC
>CAZDYR010000063.1:0-8721 GCA_964509625.1 uncultured Smithella sp.
CTCCAATATTCCGGAATTCATTAAATATAGCCTATTACACCGAATTGCCGCGATTACCATCGATTTTCAGGCTCCGGACGTCGCTGGGACAGGTGGCGGTTTCAAAGGGCTTTTACCCGGAAAGTATAAGCGGCAAGGTAAGGTCTTTAGCAATGCCGATAACTTTCTCTTCAGAAATTCCGCCTTTAAAAAATAATTGAGGCGGTGCTTGACATTCCGGTTCGAAAAATATATAAGGCGCAACTTACTTAAACGTTAGGCCAACGACGTCCCCATCGTCTAGAGGCCTAGGACACGGGCCTTTCACGCCTGTAACTGGGGTTCGACTCCCCATGGGGACGCCAACTATATAGTCGAGGGGTCAGCATCATGCCCCTCGATCTTTTTTTAACAGAAACACGGCCCGGATACAAGTCCGGACACAATGGCCCCGGAGATTGCCCCTCCGGGGTTTTTTATTGAACATTTACGAAAGCTTCCAAGACCATTCTTCGCTGCCGGCCGGCGGGATGAAAAGGAAGGGCGCTGCTCTCTCGGAATGCCGCTTGACATTCATGATGCGCAAGCGTAACTTAAAACTACGAGAAGCTGCAATGCACGTATTGAGTCTATTCTACTGGATGTTAACAAAAAAGAAATCATAGGGTCTTTGTGGTGAATATCACCCGTAATAGACCGGATATTAAATGATGGACTCCAGCAAAAGACAAGACGGCATAAGCGGCTCTCGTTTTTTTAATAGAAAATCATTTCCCTTTTTACATGCATCAGCGTTGTTCCGCGATCTCTAATCCTGTTGGTCTCCTTAATAATAACTGAGAATTAATGATGATTTGTTTCCGGCTGGTTCCTGGTACGCGGTTTATTTTATATTAAGATTTTTATGGTGGATGGCGATAAGATTGTACAGGCGCTGAAAGCATGGGAAGCCGAAGCAATCTGGAAAGGATCTTGGAAAATGAACGTAAATAAAATTCAATTATTCATGTTAGCAGTTTTATTAAGTTTAAATCTCGCCGCATGCGGAGGGGGTTCTGGCTCTGGTTTCAATGCCACTGCACCACTCAACAGCGACAACATCAATCTGATTTTTGTAGTAAGCCCGGATCTGGCTTACCATGCCGCAGGCGACGTCGATCCGAACACGGCAAACCTCACGCCTCAGGGATTACATCGCTCACTCCTCATGGCCCAATACCTGAAAGCACAAGTGCTGGGGATGAAAAATGTAACCGGCATCTATGCGCTCGAACCGATGACACATCTGCAAACCGCAAACAATTACCCCGATATGGCGGCACTGGCCTATATCCAGCAGTTTGCCCTTCAAAACCAAATGACATTATCCGGCGGACCGGGCACACCCTCCTATACCGGCAACAGCTATCCGATTAACGTGTCGTATACGCCGGGTTTTATCCCTCCGGGAGTTGCGACGCCGTCGCCATCGCTTGCCTGTCCGGGTTGCCAGGGGCTCGCTTTTGATGACGCCGGAGGCAACAACGTTGCCCTGGTAAACGGCATCATCACGGCAAACGTCCCGGGCTTTTATGTTTTCTCGGCGCCGTGGGAGACCACCAGAGACCTGATGGCAAACATCAACAATCAACAGGGTTATAGCCTGATTCTCCCGGCAAGTTTTCGGGGACCAAACACTGTCTATGTGATCACGATTGCACCATCGGGAGTCGCCAGATTCGTGACCTACGACAGTCAACTGAACCCGCCATCTACCTACCCTGTGCTGTTTCCGCCGCCTCAGCGCCTCGCTTCGTGCGCGGCCGCACCTTTCAGCATTACAGCGGTAGGCGGGGTCGATGGCGTTATCATTCCCGCGGGAATCAACACCAACCAGACATTATACATGGTACGGCACGCAGAGGCGCATCCGACTAATTACTATGGCGACGGCAACTACGTCGGCGCCGGCCAATGGCGCGCGCTTAGTCTACCTGCCGCACTTGCCGGTAAAATCAGTCCGGACCAGGTTTATTCCATCGATCCCGCTCAGGTTTCCCAGGGCTCTTTTAGCGCCTCGGGTAATTATTACTGGTCGAATGTTGCGCCGTCATTGACGGTCCAACCCTATGCCATCGCCAATCATTTACCCTATCACCTGGTCACGGAATTTTTAATCACAGACGCGAACTCGCCGCAGTTAGCCGCCCAGTTTTTCTTCCATGGAGGAAAATTTACCAATCGGAGCGTACTGCTGGGTTGGCAATTTACACAAGCCCCCCAGACGATCACTGCGTTGCTGTCAAGCTATAACTATACCGGCACGCCTGTGCCCGCCTGGTCTCCCATTGATTACGACTCCATCTGGACCGTACACATTGATGCTGTGGGCAACCTGACGGTGGACAACGCTTTATGCGAAGGGATAGACTCAGCATCGCTGCCGGCTGCGGCTCCGCGATTCTGACCCTCCTGTGGGCTGAAAATAAGCATTGTAAGTTAGTTACCTTTGGATACGGAGCATAGGAAATGAAAGTAAATAAAATTCAATTATTCATGTTAGCTGCTTTATTAAGTTTAAACCTTGCCGCATGCGGAAATGGCGGAGGTAATCATTTGGTTCCTGCACCGGCAGCGACTGATTACTCACAGGCCGCGCATTGGCTGTCCATACCTGCGGTGGTCAAAACAGTGGATGTTTTTTACCTCTATCCAACCGCCTGGCAGCGGGGCGACAATGATCCTTACATTTGCCCAATCGACAACCCGTCCATGCTGGCAGGTTCAGCTTCAGCCTTCGCGCGATCAGCGACTGCATTTGAAACCGTTGCCAATATTTATGCGCCATACTACAGACAAGCGGACGCAGCATATGCCTTAACGCTTCCCTTACCTGAACACAACGCCCTGATCGCGGGCATACCGACAACGGACGCCGTTGCGGCCTTCGACTACTATATTCAGCACTTCAATAACGGTCGTCCTTTTATTTTAGCCGGTCACTCGCAAGGGTCAAATGTATTGATTAACCTCCTGACCGGGTATCTGAAGGACCATCCTGATGTATATAGTAGAATGATTGCCGCCTATGTAATCGGCTATCCGGTTACAGCCCAAGTCATTGCTGATAATCCGCACTTGAAATTTGCCACAGGGCCGGACGACACAGGGGTAATCATTTCCTACAACACGCAAGCGCCTGTTATTTCGAGTGCCAATCCGGTCTTGTCTGGACTGGTGGGCCTTGTGATCAATCCCATCACCTGGACAAGAACCGAGACGGTCGCCACTACGGCCGAGGGCCTGGGCTCCATCATGCCGGATCCGGTGACATTAATATTTTCGCAAGTGCCTCAATATGCTGACGCACAAGTCGACATTCTAAACGGTGTGTTGATCTGCACAACGGCTGATAAAGCTGTATTATACGAGTTAATGCAGCATGCATTTCCGGAAGGCGTTTACCATAGTTTTGATTACCCTTTTTACTATTACAATATTCGCGCCAATGCTCAAAACAGAGTTAACAAGTACCTGGGCTTATAAAGGAGGTGTTTTATGAAGCAATCTTTTGAAAACAAGAAGTTCTGGTTAGTCTTTTTAACGGCCATGTTGATTTTCACTTTATCGGGATGTTCAAAATGCTGGATCAGAGATCAAAGTCAGTCAGCAGGCTACCCGATTGCCGCCGATGTTCAAACGACGGTTCAAAGGACGATCGTCCCCGGATCAAAACCTTCGACGACGATTAATCTTTGGGAGATTTCCAAATACAATCAATACGGTTATGGAAGCTGGACGTATGGCCCGGGGCTTCCCCACGACAAGCGGCTTGATATCATGCCCGCCACCTATAGCGGTTCCGCCGTTACTAAAAAAACAAAACTTTTAAATTTCTTTACCATCTCCGATATCCACATCACGGACAAA
Organism: uncultured Smithella sp.; assembly: GCA_964509625.1. GTDB lineage: Bacteria > Desulfobacterota > Syntrophia > Syntrophales > Smithellaceae > UBA8904. The sequence continues at coordinate 3,889 of CAZDYR010000063.1, forward strand.
GAATCGCCTAATCAGTTGATCTATATTCAACGCCTTCATCCCACATTGCCGGTGGGCAGTTCCCTCTATTCCGGGATTATGCTGTATACAACGCATGTGCTCGATGCCGCCGTTCAGACGGTCAACGCCATGCACAAAAACAATCCAATCGATTTCGGCCTCTCGCTGGGTGACACCTGCAACACCACGCAGTACAATGAACTTCGCTGGTATATTGATGTTCTGGACGGCAAGGTCATTACCCCCAGCTCTGGCGCCCATCTGGGAGCCAAAACCATCGAGTATCAGAAACCCTACAAAGCGGCAGGACTGGATAAGACCATCCCCTGGTATCAGACGCTCGGCAACCACGATCATTTCTGGATGGGCTCGATCCCTGTGGACTACAGCCTGCGCAAGGATCTTCGTCAGTCCTACATCTCCGACGAAGTCTTCGCGACGGGAGATGTTCTCAGAGACCCCCGGAAAATTGACAGCCGGGATTACTATATGGGCGTGTTCGACGGCTCGACGCCTTACGGTGATCTAATCAAGGCAGGACCTGTCGGCAATTTTACAAGCCCTCCCAAAGTTGCAGCCGATCCGGATCGCCGTTCACTTTTAAGAACCCAGTGGATGAAGGAATATTTTAACACATCTTCCACACCGGTCGGTCACGGATTCAATCTGAACGATGCCAACACCGGCTTTGCCTGTTATAGCTTTGTGCCGAAATCAACTATTCCTCTTAAAGTGATCGTCCTCGACGATACCCAGAAGGAAGACGATGGCTCTGTCGACATTCATGGCCATGGTTTTCTGGACCAGGCACGTTGGGCATGGCTTAAAAAAGAACTCGCCGATGGCGATGCGGCAGGGCAGCTGATGATCATCGCCGCGCACGTGCCGATCAACGTCGAAGTGACTGCGCCTGATTCCGAAATGGGCTGGTGGATGAATCCGCAAAACGCCGTCACCCTGCCGAATCTGATTGCGGAGCTTCACAGCCATCCAAACCTGATCATGTGGCTGGCCGGTCATCGTCATTTAAATACCGTTAAAGCCTTCATTTCCCCTGATCCCGTCAATGCCCCTGAAAAAGGCTTCTGGCAGGTGGAAACGCCATCGCTTCGTGATTTTCCGCAGCAGTTCAGGACTTTCGAGATCTACCTCAACAGCGACGATACGATTTCCATCGTGACCACCGATGTTGATCCGGCGGTAAAAGTTGGATCGCCCGCGGCGACATCTCGTCAATATGCCATTGCGACATCACAGATTATCGGGACCTGGGATTTTATCACTAAAAATAATCCGACGAATGATCCAACCGTCAAGCCCATGCCCACCGGTTCCTATAACGCGGAGCTGGTCAAGCCATTGAGCCCGGCTATGCGGACCCGACTGCAAAATATCGGGAAACTGAATAAGTGGTAAAAACAGGCGACAACGGCTAGAATGCCTCCTCGGTGTACGTATTTTTTTTAAACCAGCTTTTTGGGGGAAAATGGGGGTGTCAAAATACAAAAAAGGCAAACTGTAAAATACATTTTGCCTTTTTTTCGGAAAAATATTGCGCCGGAGTTTCTTCTTTCCTTTTTCGGGGTCCCCAGAATTCCCCAAAAAGTATGGTTACCGGCAGGAGAGTCGGGTATGATAACAGCAAGACTACGAACGGAAACCCTTCTATGACGCCTACAGCATTTCATTGGAAAATTAAAATCTTTGCCATTTTTCTATCCATTTTTACTACTGTTTCAGTGGCAGATATTGGTGGTACGGAAACCACTCATGGTCTCATGCGGGAAGAAATATTGGCCGCTCATAACAAGTATAGAGCGGAACGGGGAATTCCTCCTTTGAAATGGTCGGAAACACTGGCTGACCATGCTATGAATTGGGCTCTTCATTTAGCAAAGTCAGGTAAACTTTACCACAGCAAAGGATCAGGTGAAGGTGAAAATCTTTGGCAGGGAAGCGCACAATATTTTTCTCATACAGAGAGAGTTGACCATTGGGGAAGTGAAAAAAAGTATTTTAAAAGGGGGATATTTCCCGATGTCAGCACGTCAGGAAACTGGCAAGATGTTGGACACTACACTCAGATCATTTGGCGCAATACAACTGAAGTGGGATGCGCAACAGCCGCATCCGGAGGGTTTGACTTTTTTGTTTGCCGCTATTATCCACCAGGTAATTATATAGGGCAAAAAGTCTACTGATCATTTTTACCATCAGATATTTACGCCATAAATTAATAAACCATGTCTATGCGGGCAATGTATTTTTTGTATGCAGTAGGCCAGCAGGGATGCCCTTAAGAAATTAAGTTACTGATCAATGCGTTGGAAGGTCTTCTCCCGCGCAATTATTTCGCCCCGGGAATTCCTCATTATCAAAGCATCGGATCAGCCGTCCGCCTCTTTTTTCACGTACTCGATAATCTGGATCAGCACGCCGTCCGGATCGCGGATGAAGGTGGTGAGCCGGTCCGGCCGGGAGGCAAATGGCTCCATGAGCACCTCGGCCCCCCGGGCGCGCGCGCCCTTCACCAGCGCGTGGATATCATCCACGACCACGCTGATGTGATTGAGTCCCGTCATAGCGGACGGGTCCGCCTGCGTCTCCTGGGGATTGCCCTGTTCGATTTCAATCTGAAAGGTGTCATTGCCGACGAAGGTAAAGACCTTTCCCCAGATCTCCACCTCATCCACGACGGCCAGCCCCAGAACGTCGCCGTAAAACCGGACGGACGCCGGGCGGTCTTTCGCCTTGATGCCCACGTGATACCATTTCATCTCAGCCTCCGATCTTTTCCCTGGTGAGCTTAAAGCAAACGGAGGCGACATCCAGCGTCTTTTGAATATCGGCTTCCTGCATGGCCGCGCAAACAAACCAGTTATGATGCGGATGCAAGAAGATACCCCGCCGGGCCGCCTCGCCGCAGAAAAACCGGTTGGTTTCAAACAGCGGATCATCGGCAAACGTCATGTACGGCATCGCCGGCGGTCCGGTGACGCTCACTTTCAAACCTTCCACCGCCGCCGCGTCGGCAAGCCCTTTCATGAGCATCGTTCCCATCCGGTGAATGTGCTCAATCGCGGAGCTTGCCCGGATTTCGTCGATGCAGGCCAGAGCGGCGGCAAAGGGAACGCCGGAGAAGAAGTGGGTGCCGGTGAAGAAAATGGTCTTGGCCGCTTCCATCAGCTCGCGGCGCGCTCCGGCCACGGAAATGGCGTAGCCGTTGGCCATGGCCTTCCCAAAGCACTGGATATCGGCCTTCCAGCCATAATGCTTCGAGCTTCCCGCGATGTCCAGGCGGAATCCGCAGCGGACGTCGTCGATGATGACCATGAAACCGTCTTTTCGGGCAAGGCTGTTGACCGCATCCACAAACCCGGGCTTCGGCAATTCCTGATCCCGCATGGCGTCATGCCGGTGCGGGGTGAGCACCACGCCCGCGACGGCGCCCTGGTGCTCGGCGCAGACGCGCCGGAAATCCTCCGCATCGTTGTATTCAAAATAGTGTACGTGGGTTTTCCACTCCTCGGGCACGCCCTGTCCGTGCGGCTGACACCAGAAGTGAGATCCGTGATAAGAGCCCCTGGCCAGCAGGATGTCCATCTTCCCGGTGTAAACCCGGGCCAGTGTGATCGCGTAGGAGGTCACGTCCGAGCCGTTTTTTCCGAATACGCACCAGTCGAGGCCGTCGATCGTCTCCACCATCTTTTTGGCCAGCGGCAGCCACAAATCCGAAGGCAGCGTGAAGCAGTCGGCGTTTTCCCATTGCTTCATCGCCGCCGCATCCACTTTCGGATTCTTCAGCCCCAGCAGGTTTGTCCCGAAGGAGCACATGTAATCGATGAATTCATTCCCATCCACGTCCCAGACCCGGCAGCCTTCGCCGCGCTTGATAAAAGCCGGATAAGATCCGAAAGTGAGGAAAGCGGGCGTGCGGGGCCCGTAAATGCCGTTGGGCAGATACTTCTGCGCTTCCTCAAAAAGCTGGTAAGATTTTGTAAATTCATAGAGCTTCATCAGTGTCCTCCTTAATTTTTGTTCATGCAACAGCGCGCAGAATATACGCCAAAGCGATTCCCAGATACGTTCCCGCAACCCAGCCGATAATTCCGGTGATCACGCCCGAAATCACAATCTCTTTGTTTTTTAGCGCGGAAGCGACCATCGGCACCAGCGGCGGCGAGCAGATCCCCGCCACGGAAGTAATGATGACCGTATCGGCGTCGATCCTGAAGATCCGCGCCAGGAGAACATGCAGCGCGAGGCACGCGAAAACCGTGAAAGTCACGTACAGGAGCATGACCGGCGCCGTGGAGACCAGACGGTTGAAATCCGCCATGGAGCTCACGACCAGGCAGAAGATCAGGATGAAGTAATTACCCAGCTGGTAGGTCATACGGATGCCGCGGACGGCGGGGACAAACGAAAATAAGATGCCCAGCGTGGAAATGGCGAGGATCGCGACGACAAAGGCCACGTCCTCCGAAAAGACCAGAAACGCGAGCCCGCCTGCCGCGAAAATCAGCACAGCCAGCCCCAGGGCCTTGGCAAGCCCGGCGGCCGTCCGGGTGGAAAATATGCCGGCGTAAGAATCGAAATCCTGCTCCTGATCCGCGGCCGCGTCTGCATCGGCTGTAAAAGCGGGCAGGACCAGCCCCAAAACCCGCTGTCCGACCGTCATCAGGAAAAGCAGATAGATGCTGGAAACCAGAACGTCGGAGGTGTGCGCGGCAAGATAGAGCGTCTGGTCGGTGCGCAGCGCCGTGGCGATGGCGCCCAGGTTGACGGTGCCGCCGGTGTAAACACCGACGAACATACCGGCAATTTTCCAGG
>CAZDYR010000063.1:8731-9539 GCA_964509625.1 uncultured Smithella sp.
GCCGCGGAAGAGAAAGAACCCCGCGACCGCAACAACGACAATGGCCAGAACCTGCAGTCCGAAGGAGAGGAGCGATTTGCCCGCCAGCCTGCTCCAGCGGCGCATGTCGATGGAAAAGAACATCAGCGGAAGCGCCAGGCCGATCGTGACCAGCATCAGCGGATTCTGCAGAGCGGCGAGACGTGCCGGAATCAAACCGGCATTGCCGACGAGAATCCCGGCGATGTAACAGACGACGACGGCGCCCAGTTTATTAAAGACGGTGAATCTGGCCGCCAGATAAACGGCGGCTAAGGGGAAAAGAAGATAAAAAAGGATCAGAGCCACAGCTGCCACAGCATTCCTCACAAAGCAAAGATCCGTCTGGCGCTTCCGGCGGCATTTCAGCGCGAACGCTTGCGCAGCTTCCCGCAGGAATAAACCCGGTAGCGGAGAGTATAGGCAAAATGAGGACGCATGTCAAAGGAGGATTTGGGCGAGTCCAGCCCATTTAGAAATGTCCTGTTTGCATTGTTTATATGAGAATTCCGGGGAGAGTATGAACATGCCCCGGTGTAAAGAACACTTCAAAAAGAAGAAGGCAAACTGCCTTCTTGCAGTTTGCCTTCTTTCGGAAAAATTATTCCGCCGGGGCTTCTTCTTTCTTTTTACGGGGCTTCTTTGGTGCCTCCCCTTCGGCCCCTTCAGCCGGTTTCTTTTTGGGCTCTTTTTCTCCCGCTGCCGCCTTCTTTTTCGGTTTGGCTTCTTTTTCCGGAGCGGCCGGGACTTCTTTTTTAGGCGCTGATTTTTCCGCCAGTTTCTGTTCTTT
>CAZDYR010000064.1:0-2809 GCA_964509625.1 uncultured Smithella sp.
TGGCAGGAACGGCAACCGTCATCAGCTCCAAGTAACTAAAGCAAATTTCATGTTTGTTGAATGATGAAACTGACAAATAAATCATTTTGAAAAGAGCGGCATTTTGCGGAAGGATCATCGTCCCTACTACCTTAAACGATTAAGCCATAAATTTGAAAAATGGTATGCCGGGCATTTTTTGGCCCCGCAGTGCGAGTATTTCGGCCGGAATCTGGTTTTTATGAAACCCTGGGGCGTTGAAATATACGGCGGGCCTGTGTCGATTGGTGACTATACCACTTTGATTGCCACGCTTGATAAAAGAATCAGGCTGACCTCCTGGATGGCCAATGAAAAGTCGGGAAAAATTGAAATCGGCAGGCATTGTCTGCTTTGTCCCGGGACAAGAATTCAGGCCGCAACGGCCATTACCATCGGCGATGACTGTATGCTGGCGCAGAATGTCTGCATCACCGACGCCGACTGGCATGATCTTTACGACCGAAGCGCCTCGATCGGAAACACCGAAGCAGTCATCATTGGTAATAATGTCTGGATCGGCGATAGCGCCATGATCTGCAAAGGTGTCCGCATCGGTGAAAACGCCGTGATCGGCGCGGGCGCCATCGTGGTGAAGGATATTCCCGCCAATGCCGTTGCCGCGGGCAATCCTGCGTCTGTTCTTAAATACCTCGATGCGGACAAACCCATCCGGTCGCGGTCGCAGTGGATGTCTGACCCCAAAAAAATGAACGAGTATTTTGATACCGTGGAAAGAATCATGCGCGAAAAAAATTCCTTATTCGGGTGGGTCCGCTCGATGCTGTTCCCGCGCAAAGGAGATTGACCGTGCGCGTTGCGATTATTGCCGCTCCCTATCCTCTGGAAGAATTTCCTTCGCCGCCGCTGGGTATTTCTTATGTGGCCGCCGCCTTTGAGGCGGCAGGCTGTGAGGTTAGAATATTCGACTACATCATCTCCTCCTACTCCAAAGAAAAGCTGGCCGCGCAGCTGGCCGAATTTCAGCCGGACGCCGTGGGCGCGGGCTCGGTCACGATGAATTTTCACGAAGCGCAGCGGATTATGCGCGATGTTAAAAACATCAATCCGGACATTCTCACGATGATGGGAGGTCCCCATGTGTCCTTTACCGCGGAAGAGACGCTCCGGACCTTTCCGGAGATAGAACTGATCTTTATCGGCGAAGCGGATGACACCATTATGGAATTCGCCCCGTACATCGGACGGAAAAATAAGTGGCGCGGCATTGGGGGGATTGCTTACCGGCAGGGCGATGAAGTGATCAACAACGGCAAAAGAGGTTTCATTATGGACGTTGACCGCATTCCTCTGCCCGCGCGCGATCTGCTGCCCATCTCGCGTTACCGCGCCCTCGGTTATCCGGTCAGCATGATTACGGGCCGCGGCTGTCCGCACGGCTGCGTTTTTTGCCTGGGCCGGAAGATGGTCGGGTCGAAGGTGCGGCGGCGCCGTCCGGAACTGGTGCTCGATGAAATCGAACAGATCATGCGACTGGGCTTTGACCGCATCAATATCGCCGACGATCTTTTTGCCTCCGATACCGGGCGGGTGAAAGAGATATGCAGCGGCATGAAAGAAAGAAACCTGAAACTGTCCTGGAGCGCTTTTGCCCGGGTGGATACCGTCAATCAGGAGATGTTTGACACCATGGCTGCGGCCGGCTGTGACAGTATCAGTTTCGGCGTGGAATCGGGTTCTCCGGAAATGCTCAAAAGAGTCCGCAAGGGCATTACGCTTGAGCAGGCAACGCAGGCCATTAAAATGTGCAAGCAGTCGGGGATGCTGCCGCATGCTTCATTTATGGTCGGGCTGCCGGGTGAAACCAAAGAAACATTACGGCAGACGGGCGCGTTTGCCGAATCCCTGAAAATCCTTTTCGGCTATCATTATCTGGCTCCTTTTCCCGGCACCACCCTTTACGAAAAAGTGGACCAATACGATCTGGAAATTCTCACCCGGGACTGGTCAAAGTATGACGCCAATGACGCGATTGTTCGGACGTCAGAGCTCACGCCTCAGGACATCAGAGATTTCGTTGCTGTCTATGACAACGAAATGAACGGCCATTGGCAAAAAGTGCTGGACAACTACAAGACGGGGAAAAACACGCCCTATGATGACATGCGGGTGGAAGGCCATCACAGAATGAACATCACCTTCGCCATTCTTAAGCAGGACCTGATTGAAAAGTTGGGATGTATTGACGCGGCCGATTTAAACGGAGGCGCCGACACCGCCGTTAAAATCCTGGCCGACAGAATGAAGAAAAACATTCCCGGAGATCCCCGTCTCATTGAAAATACCATCCATGATTTTGTTTCCCGCGGTTACCTGACGGGTGATCACAACCACAAAGGACTGACCTGGCGCTGGGCTTGAATGATGCATGCGCCGCCGGGACATTTTCAGTGTTCGTATATTCAAACGCAGCGAAACAGATGAACAGGCGCAAGACATGAACATCCTGTTTCTTTACTTTCTTTTTGACATTTCCATGCGCATCAGATATTTTTACCAAAATTAATATTAAAATTAATTTTCATTTTGTTTTCATCAGGCATCGTTAAAGGAAGCAGGCGACGTCCCATGCAGAAACCGGCTGATCAATACCAGGAACTTATCCAGGAAAACGCCTTACTCAAGGAGAAGATCCGTGAATTGCAGGGATCGGGAATCAGTTATAAAACGCTGTTTGCCAGTGCTACGGAGGGGATACTCGTAGCTGAACGTGAGACGAGACGATTCAGGCATGCCAATCCCGCCCTGTGCGAGATGTTTGGATACAAAG
>CAZDYR010000064.1:2819-5527 GCA_964509625.1 uncultured Smithella sp.
GCGGAGGAGATATTGCAACTTCAGGTAGCCGATATCCATCCCAAAAATTCTCTTGCTCACGTGCTGGCCGAGTTTGATGTATTATCAAGGGGCAAACGGAATTGGGCGCTTGATATTCCGTGTCTGCACAAAAATGGTTCTGTATTTTACGCCAATATCAGTTCAACCACGCTGGTTCTGGACGGTGTAAAATGCAATGTGGGTTTTTTTACCAATATTACCGATCGAAAACAGACAGAGGATGCTCTCAGGAGAAATGAGGAAATCCTGCGTCTGATAACCGATAACATGTCCGACATGATCCGGGTCACCGATTTGCAGGGTGTCAATTTGTACCAGAGCCCGTCTCATTTCAAACAGCTTGGCTACAAGCCGGAAGACCGGGTCGGCAAGTCGGCCTTTGACATTGTTTGTCCGGAAGATATGGAGCGATGTATCAACTTATACTCACAGGCACTGACTGCCGAGAAGCCTATCACGGCAGAATACCGGGTGCGGCATGCAGACGGGCATTATGTCTGGCTGGAGTCCGTCGGGGATATTCTCAAGGACTCAAAGGGTGATAGAACCGCAATCATCATTTGTTCAAGGGATATTTCCGATCGCAAAAAAATGGAAACGGAGCTGGTCAAAAGCGAAAAACGATATCGGGACATTATCAAGGACATGCAGGAGGCCTACTATGAAGGCGATCTTGCGGGTCGTTTCACATTCATCAATGATGCCCTCTGCAAAAGTATCGGATATACGGCGGAAGAGGTGATCGGGAAAAGCTACCGAAATTTTCAGGATGAAGTGACGGCAAGGAAATTTTATCAGGCATTCAATCAGGTATACAAAACCGGTAAGCCGCGGCAGGGAATCGAAACGGTATTTACGAAAAAGGACGGAAGTCTGGCCAGTTTTGAAATATCGGCGCTGCTCAGAAGGGATGCATACGGCAAACCGGTCGGGTTCGCGGGCGTTGCTATTGACGTCACGGTTCGAAAACAGGCCGAGGAAGCTCTGCGATTAAGCGAAGAAAACTTCCGGCGTTCACTGGATGATTCTCCTCTAGGGGCCCGCATCGTATCCGTAACGGGCGAGACGATTTATGCAAATCGGACCCTCCTGGATATCTATGGATACCCGGGTGTTGAGGAACTGCGGGCAACACCCACCAAAGAACGCTACACGCCGGAGAGCTACCAGGAATTTCTGGAAAGACGGCAAAAAAGGCGGCAGGGAGAGTTTGTTCCGTCCGAATATGAAGTCAGCATTTTCCGCAAAGACGGAGAAATCCGTCATCTTCAGGCATTCCGCAAAGAAATTTTATGGAACGGCGCGCCTCAGTTTCAGATCTTGTATAACGACATCACGGACCGCAAGAAAGCGGAGGAAGAGAAGCAAAACCTGCAAGAGCGTCTGAATCGCGCGGAAAAGATGGAGGTACTGGGCAGAATGGCCGGCGGTGTCGCCCATGATCTGAATAACGTTCTGGGAGTTTTGACCGGATACTCGGAGCTCCTGCTGATGGAACTTCCCGAGGGGCAGAGGGCAAGAGACAACGCTGAAAAGATCATGCAGTCCACGAAGAAGGGAGCCGCGATTGTTCAGGACCTTCTGACCCTTGCAAGGAGGGGGGTAACGGCATCGGAAGTGATCAATTTAAACAGCGTTGTTTCAGGTTTTCTCAAGACGCCGGTATTTGAAAATTTGAAAGAGTATCATCCCCAGGTGGAATTTCATGCAGCGTGTGACAACCATCTGCTCCATATCAAGGGGTCTTCCGTCCATCTGGAAAAAACATTGATTAATCTGGTGTCCAATGCGGCGGAATCCATCGCCCAGAAAGGGCAAGTTACGATAAGAACGGAGAACCGCTATCTGGACAAGCCCATCAGAGGATATGATGAGATCAAGGAAGGTGATTATGTCGTCCTGATGGTATCCGATACGGGGACGGGCATCCCTGCCGAATCCCGGGGAAAAATATTTGAACCGTTTTATACAAAGAAAACCATGGGCAGAAGCGGCACCGGACTGGGGCTGTCTATTGTCTGGGGAACAGTCAAAGATCACAACGGATACATTGACGTAAGAACCAAAGTAGGAGAGGGAACCACTTTTACGCTTTATTTTCCGGTCACACGGGATGAAATGGCCGCTTCTCATAAGAAGGAACCCATCGAACAATACATGGGGAACGGGGAGTCGGTTCTGGTGGTGGATGATATTGCCGAACAAAGAGATGTCGCTTCAGCCATGCTTGTAAAACTGGGGTATAAGGTGCATGCGGTTTCCGGCGGGAAAGAAGCTGTGGAGTATCTTGGTGAGAATCAGGCTGATATTCTTGTTCTGGACATGATTATGGCGCCCGGCATTGACGGCCTGGAAACCTATCAGAGGGTTCTCGAGATCAACCCAAAACAGAAGGCGATCATTGTCAGCGGGTATTCTGAGACTGAACGCGTCAGGAAAGCTCAAAAACTGGGCGCGGGGGCCTATATCCGGAAACCTTATGTGATGGAAACGATCGGGTTGGCTCTCCGGGATGAACTCAAAAAGTGACGGCGGGCATAACGAGCGAGCCCGTTTAATCAGTCATTCACTTGTTGCCGTATTCATCCGCATGGATTTTTCGATAAATGGTTTGCCGGCTGATGCCCAGAATGCGCGCCGCTTTAGCTTTATTCCCGCCGGCTTGATTCAAAGCATCCGTAATGTTC
>CAZDYR010000064.1:5537-9442 GCA_964509625.1 uncultured Smithella sp.
TGCTTCTAGCCTGTAAAACAGGATCATTCTGTTCGTAGTTCCGGATATCCGCGGGCAGGTGTTTCATGGTGATCGTTCCGCCGTGGCATAGAACAAAAGCGTGTTCCATGACGTGTTCCAGTTCTCTGACGTTTCCCGGCCAGGAATAGTTCATGAAAGCATTCAATACCTCAACGGATATTCCCTCGACATTTTTATTAAAACGTTCATTAAACAAAAAACGGAAATGGTCCACCAGAAGCGGCAGATCTTCCAATCGTTTTCGCAGCGGCGGCAAAGCCACTTCCACAACCTTAAGACGATAATAGAGATCCTGCCGGAATTCTCCGCGATTCACTTTTTCCTTCAAATCCTTATTGGTGCAGGCAATAATACGGACGTCCACCTTCTGTGGAATGGATTCTCCCACCCGTTCAAATTCTTTTTCCTGCAGAACCCGAAGGAGCTTCAATTGAATGATCGGAGAAACATCGCCGATCTCATCCAGCAGGATGGTTCCTCCGTTCGCGGCTGAAAAGCGTCCCTGTTTATCCTTGATGGCCCCGGTAAACGCTCCCCGGACATGGCCGAAAAGCTCACTCTCCAGCAGGCTCTCCGCCAGAGCGGAACAATTGACCGTTATAAACGGACGAAAGGAACGGTTCCCGCTGTAGTGCAGCGCGCGGGCAACCAGCTCTTTTCCGGTCCCGCTTTCACCCGTCACCAGAACCGCTGTGTCCAGATTGGCCAGATCCTCCAACAGGGAGTAAATGTCCTGCATGGTTTTATTTCTTCCAATAAGATTTTGGAATTGGTTTCTTTCCCGTAATTCACGTTCAACATTTTTTAATAATGTAATGTCGCGAATGACCAGGACAGCTCCCATAAACTTATCATCGGGGTAAAACAGGGGGGAACTCGATACGCTGACAACTTGGTGAGGGCGCTCCCGGTGTTCGCATTCGACCCGGTGTTCCTTGACCGCTGATTTCTTCTCCAGCGTTTGCCGGAGAACTTCCTTGCAGGATTGGCTGCAGCGGGTTTGACACTCGGGAAATTCTTTGCCGGTTATTTCATCGGAGGAAATGCCGCAGATGAATTGTGTGGATTTATTGGCTTCAATGATGCGCATTTCCGGATCCACTGTAATGATGGCATCCCTGACGCTGCTGAAAATAGCTTCCAGTCGCGAACGGTGTTCGGCCAGCGCATTTTCTGCTTCGATACGCTCGGTAATGTCGCGCGTGACATTGCGGAAGCCTGTAATGACCCCTTGCGCATTGCGCACCAGAGACACGGATTGTTCGATGGTTCTCCGCCCCCGGTCTTTATGGTAAACATTCAGGATCATGCTTTTTACGGGAATGCCGGTTTCATAGACTTTCGCGTAGATGTCCTCGATCATTTTTGCCGTTTTTGAGTTCATGTACATCTTATAATTAACCCCCATCATCAATTCCCGTGTGACGCCCCACATTCTGCACCCGGCTTCATTGATGAAAGTGGTATTTCCCTCAAGATCCGTTTCGCCTACGTGTACATCAACGTCATTGAGGATGGTTTCATATCTCGTCAGGGAATCCTGAAGATCTGCTATCGTGTTGATGAGGTTTTGATACTCCGCTTCACGTTTTTCGGTTTTTGCATCATGGTCTTTTTCTTGATTCATGTGCTTTTCCGATCCTTGATTTCGTAAAGACTGATCGTTCATTTTTTTAGGTTTGCTTCCGTTTTAAGTATTTGGTTTTCCGGTATCCGTTCCACTTTCATTCACAGGGTGACAAGGCATGAAACCCCTCTTCATGTTTATCCGTTACGATCAGGTGGGTATCATAATAGACTCATGAAATCAACAACATAAAGAAATGCAGCAGCAGGCATCGAGCAAGACACAGTGAAGGAATCGCCGGACTTTCAAATCCATGACTTTAAAGCTGCTTAAAGTTAAAAACAGGATCCAAAGAGAATCATACGGCAAATCCGCGGAGAACACTTAGTGAGTTGGGTGGACGGCCTTGCTTACGGCGATCGCCTGCCTCCGGTATAAGCCCGGGGTCGTGCCTGTCCAGCGCTTGAAGGTTCTGTGAAAAACACTGGGTTCGGAAAATCCGAGAAGATACGCGATTTCTTCGATGGGGGCATTGCGGTCCTTCAGGTAAGCCTGGGCCAGTTCTCTGCGGCCTTCAGCCAGAAGCGTGCTGTACGTTGTTCCTTCTTCCTTCAATTTCAACTGGAGGTTACGGACGCTCATATTCACATGGGAGGCGATGGTTTCGATGGTCGGGCTTTCGCCGCGCAGAATATCCACAATAATCCGTTTGACTTTGCTGGCATGCGAATGGTCCTCCTGCAGTTTATTCAATGTTTCCCGGGCATAACCCTCCAGAATAAACAATAATTCGCGATTGGGCTGAAGGATAGGCAGTTTTAAGAATGACTTGTCAAAGATCAGGCCGTTTATATGAGATTGAAAATGCGGTTTGCACTGGAAAAGTCGTTCATATTCGCTGGTATCGTGAGGTGCTTTATGAATAAAGTGTACCTCATGGCGTCCGTCTCTTCCATCCCAGCCTGTGAGAATTCGGGTGTAGGTCATTATGCCCACCATAAGATGTTCCGTAAGATGACGGTCATTCTGAATAGAGGGCTCGGCAGCCTGGAACTGGAGAATAAGCCGATCCCCGTCAGTGTGAGATGAAAAGATCCGTCCCTCATCGACAATCTGCTGATATTTTGTGTATTTTTCGATTGCTTCGCCGGCGTCCCGGCAGTTCATCAGAACATATCCGAGAATATTGGAAAATCCGGTAAATACCTCTCCCTGGTGCAAGCCGATAAAATCATCATGAATCAGGGTACTGGCCTTCTCGTGAAGATTGCTCAGTGTTTCCAGAGAAACCCGCCTGTCCGGATATTCCGCAATGTCCGGATCTATTCCCGATTCGATTAGAAAATTCTTTATGTCGATGCCCTTTTGTTCAAGGAGCGTGAACAGAGAAAGCAGTTTACTCACGGATACCGTAGGTGTTTTTTTTCATGGCGTACCTCAACTTTTGCGCAAAAGGTCAATAAGTTTGCACCTGCTGCCATTACCGGAAGCCTGTTTCACTGATAGGGTGTGTTCAAAGTATGGCAAGTTATTACGACACGACGCATGAAATGTCAATAGGCGACGAGCTTAGGTGAAATAATCAATTGTCTGAACAGATACGGTTGTGATTTCTTAAATTCATCAACAGGAGAATAAGAAATGAAAGAAAAACAGGGCAGAGGCGTTTTGCTCACAGTGGGAAAAGACGGCACGCGTATGCAGACAGACAGGGTATTTGTGAACGACATGCGGAAGGGGGCTGAAAGAATCCGGTCTTCAGAGGAGCGGCGGAGTAAGTATTTCGTCATAAGGGAAATAAGGCTGCTCCATTGGATTTTCTCGATCACGATTCCATTGCCGGGGCTATCGGTATCGCAGTGAATAATTTTCGCGAAAAGCTGGAGACAGGAACAGATCATGGCGCCGCGAATTCTTATTGTTGACGATAACCGCAGCAATCTTTGCCTGCTGGAAAGCCTTCTGAAACTGAACGCGTTTGAGGTGATGACAGCGGAACATGGTGAAGACGCCCTGACAAAAATTCGGTTGCGCCGTCCGGATTTAATTGTTTCTGACATTTTGATGCCGGTGATGGACGGCTATGCTTTGTGCCGGGCATTGAAATCCGATGATCGGTTTCAGCACATTCCCTTTATTTTTTACACAGCCACATATACGGAACCCCGCGATGAGTCATTTGCGCTAAGTCTTGGTGCGGATCGTTTTATTCTCAAACCCCAGAGCCCGGAAATCGTGATCGATATTCTGACGGAAGTTCTGAATGAGAAGAAAGCATTGAGAGCCACGGCCACAAATTCGCCCAGCGGGGATATAG
>CAZDYR010000065.1:0-9348 GCA_964509625.1 uncultured Smithella sp.
AGGTTTTCCTCTCAATAAGAAGCCTTCACAGGCGCGAAGCGTCAGGCGAAAGTGCGTGTAGATGTGATCGACAGCGGCAAGTTTATTTCCTACGCGGATTGAGATGCCCAGTTCATCTTTCACGAGATGCTTCAATCCGGATTCCATCTTATCAATATCTTCAATAAATCCGCCCGGGAGTTTCCATAAAGATGCCAGCAGGCCTGCGGCGGGGCGCTGAACAACCAGCAGTTTTCCTTCCCTGTTGCGGATGACAGCGCACACCGCGTGCCGGTGAGGAATACGGGGCATTTTACGTGTAACAGGCAAGTTATCCTGTAGACCGGATGCGCGCGCCAGGCAAAGAGTAGCTACGGGACATGCCCCGCAATCCGGGTTTGCCGCCCTGCAAATGGTCGCCCCAAGATCCATCAAAGCTTGATTATAATCACCGGGACGTCCTGCGGGTACTAGCGACGCGGCCAGTTCAAATAATTTCTTTTGCTCCCGGAGATCATCCATCGGTTTGCGGATGGCAAAAACGCGGCACAAAATCCGGCGGACGTTGCCGTCCACGGCGGGATGGGGCTGACCGTAGGCGATGCTCAAAATCGCGCCGGCCGAATAGGGACCGATGCCGGGAAGTGTTTTAATGGCTTCGAATGTATCAGGAACTTTCCCGTCAAACTGATCAACAATCATTCGCGCGGCGGCATGAACATTTCGGGCTCGCGAGTAATAGCCCAGGTTTTCCCAGGCTTTGAGAACCTGCTGGAGGGGCGCGCGGGCCAGCGCGTAAACGGTCGGGAAAGTCTTGAGAAAACGACGGTAATAGGGAATCACCGTGTCCACCTGGGTTTGCTGAAGCATGATTTCCGATATCCAGATGCGGTAGGGATCATTCGTTTCGCGCCAGGGGAGGGATCTTTGATGACGTTTGTACCAGGCCAGAAGCCGGTGGTTTAAAATTATTTTGATCTTGTCAGTATCGTAGGCCATAAAAAGCTGTATATCTCATCTCCCGATGAGGGGCAACAGCGCTTTCGGCAATGAATTATTTTGCTTGACAGAAAGTCGTTTTTGGGACAGGGTGCGCGGCACACTCGGACAGACTAATCGTTGTTTTATCCATCGATCGATTTTCCGGCTAACTCATCAATAAAAGCAATAGAGGAAAGGAATAAAAAATGAAAAAAGAGGATTGCATTTTATTCAGCGGCGGTGCGCAGGGCGCGGAAGCGGAATTCGGCTCAAACGCCGAGCGCCTGGGCATTGAAGAAGTTAATTTCACATTTGAAGGGCATACCATTATTCGCCATAGGGGGCTTCGCGTCCTTAATCATGAAGAGCTGAGAAGCGGCGATGTGTCTCTGGAGTATATATCGCGCCTGATGAACCGGCGTTACACGGATAACGAGACCTTCCGCAAGATTCTGCAGACGATCTGGTATCAGATAAACAACGGCCAGGAAATCTTTATTGTCGGCGAAATTTTACCGGATAAAACCGTCAAGGGCGGTACCGGGTGGGGCGCGGAATTCAGCAAAATCTGCAATAAACCGCTGTATGTATTCGATCAGAAGAAAGATGGCTGGTTTACCTGGAATAAAATGGAATGGATCGAGCTTAAAAAAGGCCAGGGACCGGTTATTACGCATAATCATTTTGCGGGCGGCGGTACGCGCTTTCTGGAAGAAAACGGAAGAAAAGCGATCCGGGATTTATTTCAGGGCAGTTTTGCTTAAAAAATAACTTTTCAAAAAAAATCAATAAAGCGGTTGCGGGATTAGCCCTCAACCGCTTTTTTTATTCACAACCTCGCGGCAATCAACGGAAAATCAACACTCGTTGGGCTTCAGGAGCATCGAAAAAGATTTGTCTTTTTTAAGTCGGGGCATGCCGCTTGACAGTGTTGCCGCGTTTTGCTAGCCCTAATATCAAATATAATGATAAAGGAGGAGGTATGTCTGATTCGTTGAAGTACAAAGATGTCTATGAGCAGTCCATTCAACGGCCCGATCTGTTCTGGGGGGATGCGGCGAAGGCCATTAGCTGGACGAAAAAATGGGACAGGGTGCTGGATGATGACCGGAAGCCTTTTTACCGGTGGTTTGCTGGCGGGGAGCTGAATACCTGCTACAACGCCTTGGATTACCATGTGGAGAACGGGCGCAAAGAGCAAACGGCGATTATTTACGACAGCCCCGTGACGAATACGGTTCAAAAGATCACCTATGGCGAACTGCTGGATAAAGTTTCCCGGTTTGCCGGCGCTCTTTCCGGAATCGGCGTTCAAAAGGGCGATACGGTCATTATTTATATGCCGATGATCCCGGAGGCGCTGACCGCCGTGCTGGCCTGCGCGCGGATCGGCGCGGTGCATTCGGTGGTTTTTGGCGGATTCGCCCCCAATGAGCTGGCCATCCGGATTGACGACGCGAAACCCAAAGTGATGGTGTCCGCCTCCTGCGGGATAGAAGGGAAGAAGACGATCCCCTACAAGCCGCTGATGGATGAAGCCATCAAGATTGCGGCGCACAAGCCCCAGAAATGCGTGATCTTCCAGCGGCCCCAGGTAAAGGCGGAATTAACGCCCGGCCGGGATCTGGACTGGAACGCTTTTGTGAAGGATGTGAAGCCCGCCGCCTGCGTTCCCGTGTCGGCGACGGATCCTCTGTACATTCTTTATACCTCGGGAACCACCGGAAAGCCCAAAGGCGTTATGCGGGACAACGGCGGCCATGCCGTCGCCCTGAAATGGTCCATGAAGCATATTTATGACGTGAAACCCGGCGAGGTGTTCTGGGCGGCCTCGGACGTCGGCTGGGTGGTTGGCCACTCTTATATTATTTACGCGCCGCTGCTTTACGGCTGCACCACAATTGTTTATGAAGGGAAGCCGGTGGGCACCCCCGATCCCGGGGCTTTCTGGCGGGTGATTTCCCAGCACAATGTGTCGGTTTTATTTACCGCTCCCACGGCCTTCCGCGCCATCAAGAAGGAAGACCCGAACGGGGATTACCTGAAGAAATACAATATTGCCTGCCTGAGATATCTGTTCCTCGCCGGCGAGCGCCTGGATCCGGACACCTATCACTGGGCCAGCGGCATGCTCAGGATTCCCGTGGTCGACCACTGGTGGCAGACGGAAACAGGCTGGCCGATTGCCGCCAACTGCATGGGGATTGAAAGGTTCCCGATCAAAGCCGGCTCTCCCACCAAACCGGTGCCCGGTTATAACGTCCAGATCCAGGACATGGACGGGAAAACCCTGCCCAATGGACAGGAAGGCTCTGTGGTGATTCAACTGCCCCTGCCTCCGGGCTGCCTGCCAACCCTGTGGAAGGATGACAAGCGTTATCTGGAATATGTCACGGAGAGACCCGGTTACTACGTCACCGGAGACGGCGGCCGTTTTGACGAAGACGGCTATCTCTATATCATGGGGCGTATTGATGATGTAATCAACGTGGCCGGTCACCGCCTTTCCACGGGCGCGATGGAGGAAATCGTCTCCAAACATAAAGACGTCGCCGAGTGCGCCGTCCTGGGCGCCGATGATCAGCTCAAGGGCCAGGTACCCGTCGGATTTGTCGTCTTAAAAGCCGGTGTGGACCGCAAGCCTGAAGAAATCATCCAGGAGCTGGTGCAAATGGTGCGCAATGAATTGGGAGCTTTGGCCTGCTTCAAGGAAGCCGCCGTTGTCAAGGCGCTTCCCAAGACCCGTTCGGGCAAAATCCTGCGTTCCACCATGCGCAAGATTGTGGACGGCAAGGACTATGTCGTTCCATCGACCATTGACGACCCGGCGGTTCTGCCCGCCATCGCGGAATCAGCCAGATTAATCGGGTATGGGAAAAAATAAAACAGGCTATGGGCAATAGGCCATAGGTTAGAGCTAAGGAATTGAAGAAGGCCGGCGGGAAGAATGTTCCGCCGGCCTTCTTGTTATACTTGCTATCGGATCAGTTGGGCCAAACGGCCCCAGCGCACATTCTTTTCTTCTCTGTCCCATGACCAGTAAAGAATAAAGGCTTTGCCCTGAACGTCCTTCAAATCGACAAAACCCCAGAAGCGGCTGTCCAGACTGTGGTCGCGGTTGTCCCCCATCACAAAAAGAGCATGCTCCGGCACAATGACAGGGCCGAAATTATCCCGCGGTTGAACGTCAGCCGGCAAAATAACCGGATCATCATAAACGCCGTAAGGGTCCGCGTAAGCTTTTCCATTGATAAACAACTTTTTATTCTTCATTTCGATCTTATCGCCGGCAACGCCGATGACGCGTTTGATGAAATCCTTGGAGCGGTCCTGCGGGTAAATAAAAACGATAACGTCTTCACGTTTCGGATCGGTGACCGGAACGATCGTTTTCCTGAAATACGGAATTTTCACGCCGTAAATAAATTTGTTGACGAAAAGATGGTCACCGACGAGCAGGGTCGGAATCATCGAGCCGGAGGGTATTTTGAATGCCTGGACGATAAAAGAAATGATAAACGCCGCGATTACGAAAGCGACCAGAACCGATTCAATAAATTCCCGGATTTTTGATTTTGTATTTTCCCGGGGCGGATGATTTTCCTTCATATAAACTTCCTTGCGCAATTTCGTTAATCCCGCTTAAGCCCGACGAGTTTTAATTCTCCGCAGCTTGCTGCGAGGTGGTTGATTTATATATTTCCCAACTGGCCGGGTCTTTATTCAGCCGGCTTGAGGATAGCTTCTTTAATATAAAATTGCAGTTTCAACCTGCCGATATCCACAATATCGCCGTCCTTCAGGTCATAACGCTGATCAATGGCATTGCCGTTGACTTTGATTGTTTTACTGCCGGTCGGGGTGATGAAATAACCTTCTTTACGGCGGTTGACCAGCGCGACCCGTTTGGGCACGAAAAAACTTTTCAGCCTGATGGACGAGCCTTTTTCTTTGCCGATGTTGGAAACTTTTTCCCTGATGAGGTAGTCCTTGCGGTCGCTGGATCCTTTGAGGACCAGAAAGCCGCCCAGTACGTCAGGGGCTGTTTTTCCGGCGGCCAGGAGAATTTTCTTCTGATCCTCGGGCGTAATAACCATTGTTTCAGACATGGAACGTCCGCGTCCGGCGCCTTTCGAATCGGCAAACCGGTCTTTATCAAAAACAATTTCCAGAGCGTGGACGCCGATGAGAATAAGATCCTTGTTGAAAATTTCCGCCCTTTTCACAACGCGGCCGTTGAGATACGTGCCGTTCAAACTTTTTAAATCCTCAACGAATAACTGATCGCCTTCTTTCTCTATGATGGCGTGATGTCCTGATACGGCCTGGTTGTCGATGATAATACTGTTGTCCGGTTTTCTGCCGATGGATACGACTTCTTTATCCAGATTGATTTCCTGAACGACCTCATTCTTATATCTCATGATAATCTTTGCCATCCGTCACCTCCGAAATGTATCAACAAATGTTGACCAGGATGAATACCATTTTTCTTTATGAATATAACCGACAATCACTGAAATATTATCTTTGCCGCCGTAATCGTTGGCCGTGTTGGTTAGAATCTCGCTCGCGGCGTGCACGTTGCCCGCGCGCGAAATAATTTCCAGAATCTCATCGTCAGACACCATATTGTACAGACCGTCGCTGCATAAAAGCAGAATGTCGCCCGTGAGGACGGTCAGTTCGCCCAGATCCGCGCTGACTTCCAAATCAACTCCGAGAGCCCTGGTCAGAATATTCTTCATCAGGGATTTTGCCGCTTCCTCCCTGGTGATCCAGTCGTTTTTGATCTGCTCCTGGACAAATGAATGATCGCTGGTCAACTGTTCGATGCTGCCGGATCTGACCAGGTAAATACGGCTGTCGCCGATATGGGCGAAGCTTAATCGATTTCCCGCAAGCATCGCCGCCGCGATGGTGGTTCCCATGCCGCTCAGTTCGGGTGAGTTTTGCGCGGCTTCATACACGATCCGGTTGGCCAGCATAATGGCGGCATTCAGCCTGTTGGTTGTTTCGGAGTAGGCGGGATTATAATCACTGACGCTCTGAGGCTCTTTCTGAAAATAATCGCACAGGGTGTTGACGGCCAGCTCGCTCGCCGTCTCTCCGGACGTACGGCCGCCCATGCCGTCGGCAACGACAACCAGGCCGAGTTTCTCACTGAGATAAATGTGATCTTCGTTTTTGGCGCGCACCAGGCCCTGATCGGTTATTCCTCCCGCGGTTAATATCAAGGATTCCTCCCCCGCTGTTTTTGCGGCGGTCTGGGCATCAGGGTGTTTGTGTTTCGGAGCATGAGAAGGCCTCGGGATCCATTAGAAAGCTACGGTGAGATTGTCATTTTCCTGAATCACCACCGTGCGGGTTACACCGTCAACGCGGATATTGTGGCGGCCGATGACAAGTTTTTTGGTCAGGGGCGTTTGGCCGCTCTCCGCGCCGTCTATGAATACGGTTGCTCCCGGCCTGGAAGACGTGATCATAACCATGCCGCCGCTGGGGATGACTTCATTCAGGATCAGCAGTTTGCCTTTTTCAATCCTGATTTCTTTTTCCGGAGACCGGTAAAAGCCGGGCTGCTCCACCGCCAGTTTGTGATCGCCGGCGGGGATATTCTGAAAGACAAAAGGCGCTGTTCCGATCTTAACACCGTCCAGATAGACATCGGCCGCTTCGCTGGTATAAATATCCAGTTTGCCGACGCCTGTGGACAGCTGGATGATTAACGCAACAATGAAGGCGATGATCACCAAGGCGCCGCCGCCGAAGATCATATATTCCTTGCGTTTGAGTTTATTCAAATCGTGGCTGGCGCCGTCAAGAACCTGCTTGGCTTCCGGCAAATCGGGGTTTTCATGAAGCGCCATCTGGGAAAGTTTGATGGAATTAAGCAAACAGCGCTTTCGCTGCGTCGTGTGTTCTTTTCGGGCTTTTTCCCATTCCGCCTTGGCTTCCTGCAGATAAGCCTTGTCTTTGCGGGGGTAGAGAAGCCGGTCAACCGCCTCTTTGAAAGCCAGTGCGGTGGTAAAGCGGTCTTCCGGCGCTTTGGCGATGGCCTTGAGAATAATGCGGCTTAGTTCCGATGAAATCAGGGGGGCGGCTTCATGCGGGGGGACGGGGTTTTCCTTGATGTGCATGACGGCGGTCTGAATGGGATTATCGCTGACGAAAGGAAGTTTCCCCGTCACCAGCCGATACAGGGTGATGCCCGTCGAGTAGATATCCGTCCAGGGGCCGGTTTTTTCTCCGGTGATCTGTTCCGGAGAAATGTAGGATGGCGTGCCGATCCAGTTGCCCTTCTCCGTTTTGGGCGACTGCTCGTTGCCTTCGATAATGCTGGCAATTCCGAAATCGGCTATTTTTACCCGCCCGTCATAGGTCATGAAAA
This sequence comes from uncultured Smithella sp., assembly GCA_964509625.1. Classification (GTDB taxonomy): domain Bacteria; phylum Desulfobacterota; class Syntrophia; order Syntrophales; family Smithellaceae; genus UBA8904. The sequence goes on from CAZDYR010000065.1 coordinate 7,352, forward strand.
TGTTTCCAGGTTTGATGTCGCGATGGATGATGTTGTGCTGATGCGCGTAATGCAGGCCCCCCAGAACTTCGGAGATGATCCGCAGAGATTCCTCGATGGATAAATTTTCTTTGTCCGAGAGAAGTTCATCCAGGGGTTTCCCCTCGATATATTCCATGATCAGCGTCAGGTGTTCATTGCTGAAATCGATCAGTTGGATGATGTTGGCATGGCTCAGCTGCCCGAGAAGTTTTGCCTCTTTTTCAAATCTGGCTTTGATGTTCTCATCATGGATGAAGCGGGATTTGAGTTTTTTGACGGCAACCCGGCGCCCGATGGATAATTGATAGGCCTCATAGACATCAGCCATTCCGCCCTGATTGGAAATCAGGCCGATGATCTCAAATCCATGGATTTGAGTCACGCTCTGAATGGTTTTTTCATTATCGGACATTTTTGAATTCCGGATATCTAATATCTTGATACGAATAAAGAAACTTAACCATAACACGCAGGATTATTCAATCTCATTTTTCGTTTATCATGAAAATAAAATGGGTCTTTCTTGATTTTTCGGCATAACAGAGGTAATCTTTAGCCATGCCGCTCAAAAAAACAGTTAAAATTTTCATGTTCATCAGTCTTGCCTGGACAACGGCTTTCTGTTTGAGCTCCTGTATACCCGCCCAATGGGCAAAACAGGATGTCCGGGAACTGCAGCTGTCCGCGCAGCGTGGCGACGCGAGATCCCAGGTTTTGATTGGAGAGATCTATGAGTTTGGCGCGGGTGTCGCCGCCAATCCGTTGATCGCCGCCCAGTGGTATCAGATGGCGGCAAATCAGGATGAACCGGAAGCCCAGTTTTATCTGGGCTCCATGTATGAGCGGGGCGTCGGGCTCAACCGAAATTCGGCCGAAGCCCTGAACTGGCTTTTCAAATCCGCCGAACAGGGCCAGGAAAAAGCCCAGATCATGCTGGCGGGGCTCTATCTGAAGGACAAAGAACTGCGGCAGGAATTCTTCCGAAGAATTGGACGATACAGGCAGAGCGCGGAGAAAGGGAACGCGGCCGCGCAGTACGTTCTGGGCTGGATCTACAGGGAAGGCGCGGGCCTGCAGATCAATCCCCGGGAGGCTATGAACTGGTATCATAAATCGGCCCGGCAGGGATACACGCAGGCCCAGTTTGCCCTGGGCAGAATCTATCTGGAGGGAAAAGTGGCGCCGGCCAATCCTTCCGCGGCAATGGACTGGTATCGGAAAAGCGCGGAGGCGGAAGTCAGGGCCCGGGTAAAACAGTGTGAATTGCTCAAAGGCGTCGAGGGCGCGCCTGGAAACGCCGAAGAAGCGAAAAAGTGTTCGGACACGTTCTTTCAGAACATCGATGCCTCTCATCGCTCTTATATCGGGGCGCAGCGCGCCATGGTGAAGTCGGAGAAAGAAAAGAATCCGGCATTGGTCCTGAGGGCCTGCCGGAGCCTTTCTGAACTGGATCCGGCCTATGGAGATCTTTCCGGAATCTGCAACGATTTGGGAAAAAAGAACAGCGAAAAAATGAGTCCCCTTGTTCAGGAAGCCCGATCGGCGCTGGAAAAAAAGAATTGGGACAGATTCGGCCAGCTGCTTAACGGGTTGATGACACCCGAATTTGATGAGGAGCAGATGCGGCGCTTGATCGCGTCGGCCTGGCAGGTGCTTGAAAGAGAAACCCGTGCCAGAGAAAAGATCGCGGTGGCGCAGTTACGTCCGATAGAAGCCGCCAACCAATCCGCGTCCTACCGCAAGAAAAACGCAAAACGGATTCCCAGACTCATCGATGCCTTCAAAACAACGGTGGCCCAGGGATTGCGCGACAATCCCGGGGATGCGACCCTGGCGGCGCTTTCCCGAAAAGGGCAAAAAGTTATCGCCGCCCTCCAGCAGAAGATGAGGCCGTCAAAACCCGCTGAGGATCAATCGACGGGCGATGCGTCCGAAGAGGCCCAGGACCGCGCGGAGCCCGGCGAAGACGACTACAA
>CAZDYR010000066.1:0-9288 GCA_964509625.1 uncultured Smithella sp.
CGGCGGTGCTGTTGTCGGCTCCTCCGTCTTTTTTGAAAGATATTTAAAGTAGATGGATTCCCCGCTGCCCAGATATTGAGCGGACATCCAGGGTTGATGAACGTGGGTTTGCATCAAGCCCTGGTTCAAACCATAACGCAAATCGCTAAATTTAAACGAACGGCCGATTTCCCACAGGGGTGTCATCGCGCCAAGTATTAAAATCACGACCAGCGCCGTTTTCATTCTTCCGGAATATCGGGTCCACAGATTTAGGAGAAGAATCTGTAAAACAAACAGAGAGGGAATGGATGCGCGCATCGCCAGATCGTTATAGGTCCCGAAGCGATAAAAGGGAATCAGCAGTAGCGCGATAAAAGTTACGACAAAGAGCATTTTATCGCTGTGGTTGAGCAAACGGATGTACGGAAAGATGAAGAAAGTAAATACTCCAAATTCCAACAGGCAAAACAAGAAGTATCTGGATAAAAGGTTGAATAAATCCTTTTTATCCCAGATAAACGCGTGGGGATGCGGATAGGTATTCCCCAAAAAATAAAGTGTGACCGGTATGATTATGCCCAGCGCCGGGACAAGGGATCTCAGATTAAAGAAACGCCGAAAACCATTTTCATATAACAGGACCAGCATGATCGGAGCCAGACCCAGCACAATGAAATTTGACCATAAATAAGCAAGCGAGCAGACAAACATGGCAGGCATTGCATCCCTGTGGCGTTCTTTTTCGCGCTGAAGCAGACTGAATAAAAGGGAAGTTGTCAGCCACCCACCGATGGCATGCTGAGGCACCCAGTTGAGCAGGGCCGTATTGGATGAATACTGCCAGAAGCTGAACCCGGCCCACCATTCCAGATGGAAAAAGCCGCTTGCGGCGGGAACAGCCCTGGTCAGCATGTTGCCAACAACGTCCAGACCGCTGAAAAAAATAAAAACAATAATGATCCATATTGACTGCCTGGAGACCAGCTTGTAAATCCAATTGACTGCGAGCCAGAGACCCGAAAGCGCCCAGAGAAACGAGAAAGCATATCCGAAAGAAATATTTGTTAATTTCCCGACAAGGGCCGGGACCAGGTAATAGGCCAGATAATAGCAAAGATAATATGCATTACCGGCTGTGTCCTGATAATGTGCCGGCCAGCTGAGATTTGTCAGGTCATGAAAAATCGCGTTGTGTTTTTCATAGTCCGCGTTTTGATACCACAGTCCTCCGACTCCGGAAAAATAAAGCCACAGAAAAGTAATCCCTAACAGGGACAGGATTAATGTGATTCGATATTTTTGAGGCAAGACACAAGAAAAGACCGGAAAGGTTTCGTTGTGACGATAGTATGAAATAGCACCGTATAATCCAAAGATTGTGAGAATTGAGAAAATAACAGCATAAGCAAGTTTGAAATAATTCATCCAGAAAAGAAAGTATGGAAGTGCCAAGTAGATGAGAGTAGCATATTCCAGTAAAGGGACATGAGGCTTGTGATAATGTTCCTCGGCGCTCATTTTACTTTCCTTTGGCTGCAGTAATTTTAATTCCGGTCAAGATCAAAAGATAGGTCCCGGAAACATCGCTCCATCCCGCTTTAGCCCGACAAATGTTGATTCTCCGTTGCTTGCTGCGATCTAATGACGTTCCTTTCATACATCAAGAGCTCGCTGCCATGTGGTTGATTCACAGGCCTTGCCTGGTTAAAAGGCAGTGTCAACGATCTTTCGGCCTTTTTGAATTAGAAGCCAAACAATCCGGTTATCGGTCAGCCGAACATGATCTGTTCAGGCATGCCCCCTTAAAGCAAACGTTTTATGGGGGCTTATGAAAGGGATAAATCAACCACCTCGCAGCAAGCTGCGCAAAATGAACGCTCGTCGGTCCAATATTTGTTACTTCCGGCCGCCCTCGCGTATTCCACCCTGATCCTGGCGATCCCAGCGATCGCTTGGTTGGCGAGGCATACCCTGCCCGCTTCCGCGAGGCGCCACGGGAGGATTTCTCTCTATGCCTTTCTGGCCTGTGCCGGGGTAACGCTGAACACCGGGACCACCCTGATCCCGGACAACCGGTTGTCCCTGGCCAACAGTTGCCGGTCCTTCAGGCTGTGATTTCCCTCTGTCAATAACAAGCGGCTGTGTCATTTTGTCACGATTATGAATAACGGGCTGTCCCTGATCCATTGTTTTCGGAATGATCGGCTGCGTTTTTCCAGTTTCGATGCCGTGCGGGCGATCAATTTTATCCCTGTCACGGAATCCCGGCTTCCCCTTATCTCCTTTGTCAGGAACCGATGGACGGGATTTGCCTTTGTCCATAACAGGCGGCTTACTTCCCGGGAGCATCCTGTCTTTTTGAATCCGCGGCTGATTCCATTCCGGCTTTTGACTTTTGTCGCCCGGAATCACTGGCCGTTTATGCCCGTCTGTTATTCGTGGTTTTTTGTGCGGAACCGTTCGTCCACCGGGTGCCTTTACGCCGCTCTCCGACGGTCGATCCCATCGATCCCCGGGAGCCGCGGGTGGATGAAAGCGTGGGATTTCACTTCTGCGTTTTTCGTACCACACTCTTCTGTTCCTGTCCGGCGACCATCGGCGGCGGTCCGTTTCTCTGTAAATGTGATAATGTCTGTTAAATCTTCTCGTTTTATGAATGTCCGTGATGACGACATGACGCCCTCCCCAGTTGAAATAACTCCAGCCAAATACACCAAAACCGATTTCAACACGGGGGGAAAAGATGAGGCCGGGGCCGGACACAAAAAGCCCCGGCAGAAAAATCGCGAAGGGCGGAAACATCGGAAGCCACCACGATCCGTAAACATAGTAAGGATCGTAAGCGGGAATATAAAGATAATCATAGCTGTAAGGTTCGATGCGAATGATGCGATCCTCGATGATCACTCTCTGTTCATCGGTTGTTGACAGATTCCCCGCTTCGTTAGCTCTGGCGCGCAGCTCCTGAACCGTGTCCATGACATCTTCTTCCTGGCTGACAAAAGCGTCTCCCAGGGCGGCCGTCCAGCTCAGATTGTCCGTCATCATGGTCAGCACTTTCGGATAGTGACACAGGGCCAGAACACTGACATCCCAGTCTTTTGCCTGAAGCGCCTCGTCCAGCGCATCACCTGTCACAAAGGGATTATTGGTCACCCACCTTTCCGCCTCCACCACTTCAAAAGGATAGGCGGCGGCCATCAGTATCTGCGTGAGCAGCGCGTCCGGGTAAAGAGCGACCGGGGCCAGCATTTGCGCCAGTTCCTCCTGGCTGAATGTCCGGTTTGAAGCCGACGGTTCATTGTCCTGGGCTGAAAGACCCACTGGAGCCAGCAAAGCTATCAGCATGATCACACAGATCATTTTTCGGAAATATTGAAGCATCATGATTAACCTCCTTTAAACGGTAAGACCGTCTGCCTTATCACTCGTTGATTACAACTATCCTCTGAAGATAAGTATATTAATTTGATGCCGGAAAAGCAATCCCGCTTAAGCGGGGCAAGCGTTGATTCTCCGCGGATTGCTGCGGCATAATGATCTTCCTTGCATATCTCGATGCGGCATGCTGCGAGGTGGTTGATTGGTTATCGCTGGACCAGAGATTGAATCACTCTGCCTTGTGCGTCAAACAGAACCTGTTCTTTTTCAAGGAGTTGTTTCTTCATTGCTGTCCCGCCTCCAAATTGGCCCAATGAGCCGTCGGCGCGAACCACACGATGACAGGGAACGATGATGGGAAAAGGATTATTCGCCAGCGCCGTGCCCACCGCCCGGGCCGCCCGCGGATGTCCGATCTTTGCCGCCAGACCGGAATAAGTAGCCGCTTTCCCGCAAGGTATTTTGAAAGTTTGTTTTAATACTCTGCCTGAAAAGTCTGTGACTCTGGAAAAATTCAGAAGGGCTAAATTAAAATTCTGTTTTTTACCGTTATATAAATCAGCGATTAACTGATCGATGCCATTGGAAATCGTACGCGGGGTCTGGTTAACGGCCGGAAAATCCCGGACAATTCTTTTTGCCATCTTTTCTTTGCCGGGCAGATAAACAGCTTCTATTTGCAGTTTGCCTCCCGTCTTCTCCCATACCAAACCGATTGCCTCCCGACCGACATTAATGATTTGATAAAACATAAGCACCTCGCAGAAACTATTAGACTGTAGGCTGAAGACTGTTAGGTCTATTTTGACGGCATCGCGCCACTCATTTATCTTATCCTGATATCCTTGATCCTTGGACCTTTCGCCTTTCGCCTTTCGCCTTTTGCCTTGCACCTTGAACCTTGGACCTTTAGCCTATATGTTCAACCAGTATCTTTATCCCGATGGCAATTAAAACCAGACCGCCCAGGATTTCCACTTTTTTGCCGAATATCCGAGCCAGCCCCTTGCCAAAAAGCATTCCGACTGCTGTCATGATGAAACACACAACACCGATAACCGCCGCCGGAAACAAAATTGGCGTCTTCAAAAGAGAAAAACTGAAGCCCACAGCCAGCGCGTCAATACTGGTGGCAATGGAAAGCAGAAGGAGCGGCCAGCCTCGCGTCTGATCGGCCTTTTCTTCCTCACTTTCCTTCTCAAATCCTTCCCGGATCATTTTACCGCCGACAATGACCAGAAGCGCAAAAGCAATCCAGTGATCATAATTCTGAATCATGTCGACTACAGTCGAACCGGCCAGCCAACCGGCAAGCGGCATAACAAACTGAAAAAGTCCGAAAGCGAGGGAAAGCCGCAAAACCGGCGCAAACGACTTTTTAACATTCGCCGCGCCGATTCCAATCGCCACGGAAAAAGCGTCAACACCAAGACCCACCGCCAGAAGGCATATTGTCAACAAGCTCATTTTCGCTTACACGCTCACTTTTCGTTTTTCAGATGAGAATAAATTTTCTGTGCCAGGTCCATACCAATTCCGGGTGCATTTTGCAAATCGGCAAGCGTCGCGTTTTTAACCTTCTCGACCGAACCGAAATGCTTCAGCAGCATTTTTCTGCGCCTGACGCCGACATCGGGAATCTGATCCAGAATCGAGCTGAAATCCTGTTTCCGCTTTAAATGATGATGGTAGCTTACGGCAAAGCGGTGCGCCTCGTCGCGCAGCCGCTGCAATATCGCGAGCGCGGCTGGTGTTGAAGACAGATAAAGCGCGTCCTTGCGATGCGGCAGGTATACCCGATCTTCCGACTTCGAAGGTTTTCCCTGAAGCCTGCGTTTCGCCGCGAGAAACGATCTTTCCTCTTTGGCCAGGGACGCAACATCCAGCTTCATCTTTAAATCCTTCAGAACGGAAAGCGCGACATTAAGCTGACCTTTGCCCCCGTCCACCACCAGCAGGTCTGGAAGCGGATCGGCTCCCTTCAGGCGGCGGGTCAGCACTTCGCGCATCATGCCGTAATCATCCGGTTCGTCCGTAGCCCTGATTTTAAAGCGCCTGTAAGCGGTTTTGTCCGGTTCCCCATTCTGAAACACGACCATCGATCCCACGGCGTTTTTGCCGCCGATGTTGGAAATGTCGTAGCATTCTATCCTCCGCGGCAGCTGAGCCAGAGACAGTTTCTCCTGCAGCGTTTGCAGGACCGTTGTCTTCTGCTCGTCTTTCTTTCGGCTCGACACCAGCAGTTCCCGGGCGTTGGCACAGGCCATATCCATCAAAGCTTTTTTCGTTCCGCGCTGCGGGACAGTGATCCCAACCTTCTTCCCCTTTTTATCCACAAGCCATTCCCCGATCACATTTTCATCGGGAAGGCCGAGTGGAAGGATGATCTCGTCCGGCAGGATGGATTCCTCGTAATATTGCTTAAGCGCCGACGAAACGATCTCGGCTGCATCCGCTTTCGTTTTAACGGGTGTAAATGATTTGCTGCCCAGCAGTTTTCCGCCGCGCACAAACAGGATGCAGAGCTGATATGTATCGCCGTCGGCATGGACCCCCACCACATCCTGATCCTCGGCTCCTCCCCAGTCCACATGTTGCCTCTCCAGCGCGTGTTCCAGGGAGGCGATACGGTCACGCAGGCGCGCCGCTTCTTCATAATTCAGGTTTTCAGCCGCATTCCCCATTTGCTCTTTTAAATCAGAAACCAGTTCCCGCCGGCGTCCCTGAAGAAAAGACACGGCGTTTTCCACCAGTTTCCGGTAATCCGTTTCGTTGATCAACCCTTTGCAGGGCGCAAGGCAGCGTCCGATCTGATATTCCAGACAGGGCCGGGACCGCAGCTGGAAATCCCGGTTGCGGCAGGTGCGCAGGGGGAAAACCTGCTGGACAAAACGCAGGGTCTCTTTGGCGGCAAGCCCCGACGGGTAGGGACCAAAATACAGCATGGCGTTATTTTGCCTTTTTCGCACCAGATGCAGGCGCGGATATTTTTCCGCGGGATCGAGAGACAGGTGATAGTATGTTTTGTCGTCACGTAATATCACATTGTATCGGGGTCGGTGTTTCTTGATGAGATTGTTTTCCAGAATCAGCGCTTCTTTTTCAGTCGTTGTCGTGATGAACTCAATATCATCGACCCTCGCCATCAGAAACGGCGCCATCGGCCGCGTATCGCGTCCGGTAAAGTATGAACTGATGCGGCTTTTCAGATCGTTGGCCTTGCCGACATAAATGACCTTCCCGGGCGCATCCCGCATGATGTAAACACCGGGGCTGCGCGGCGCTGAAGCCATCCTTTCCTTTAAGGTATTGTTCTCCTGCATCAATCTTCCTTCACCATCCACTATCCACCATCCACTATCCACTATTTTCTCGCCTCTGACTCCTTACCCTTTTCTCTTCTTATCCGAAAACACTTTTCAAAAAGATCAAAACCTTTTCCTTGACTTCGTCAGACGCCTTGCCGCGCAGAATGCCGTGGTGATCAGCTGAAATCTGGACAAGCTGCTTATTTGCCGAACCCAGCCGTGAGAATATGTCCGTTCCGCTTACCGGATTTACAACCGGATCATCTGATCCCTGAATCACCAGAACCGGACCCTGAACGTCGGGCAGCCGGGTCCTGACATACTTCATCAGCCTCTCCAGTTCATACACGCCGCGCACGGGATTGCGGCTGTAGTTGATGTGAGGATTTTCAGGATCGTTGACCACAAATTCCTTTTTGCCTCGCCGCATATGCAAGACAGACAGGAGTTTATTCCAGCCAACAACCACAGGAGAATACTTTGCCGACGAATCCTGCAGGCGGGCGGGACCATTGATTGAAATAACACCGGCGAACCGTCCCGGTTTGTTGGCCGCCTGCAAAAGCGCAAGACCCGCTCCGGTGGAAAAACCGATGATCGCGAAAGACTTCATGGTATTTTTCATGATGATATACGCGCGATTCACGGACTCATACCATTCATGCCAGTTTTGTGAGGCCAGATCTTCCGGCGCGGTCCCGTGGCCCCGCAGCCTCGCGCCGTATACCGTATAGCCGTTCTTATAAAGATACTCGGCCAGCGGCTGGATTTCCTCCGGGGCGGCCATGTAGCCATGTACCAGAATGACACCGCGATTACGTAAAAGAAGCCGCTGCAAAAACGGCATGCCGACAGACATGGGCTTGCTTTCACCTTGAATAAAATACCGTGAATAATCCGTCTCGAAAATCTGCCGGTCGAGCTCCAGAAACTGTTTCCGGATTTTCTGCCTGATGAATCCCGCCGGGAAAAGCATCAGATGATCCAGACCGGACGTCAGGCTCCTGAGGGGTTCAATTTCATTTTTCAGAACTTCAATGATATTATCTTTGCGGATGTTGTGAAACTCGTAGGTTTTGCTGAACCGTTCCTGATTTTTGGTGATAATGCCCCCCTGACGCGAAAGAAGGTTGTCGGCAACGGCGTCTTTGATAAAGCTTTCATATTTTTCATGGAGGTCGTCACTGAGCAGATGAATTTGCTTGTGGTTAAGCGTCTGATGGTAATTGGCAATACCGGTTTTCATTAAATGCTCGATGGCCAGATAAATGCGATTTTTCAGATCGCTTTCAACAAAATTAGCCTTCAGATATTTCATGATGATGTAGGAAGCCAGATGGTCGTGATTAACCGTCGTCATCTCATAGATGGCGCGCATGTACTCATACATCATGTCCACATAAATCTTCTTGAAGGGGGCGGCATCTTTTAATTCGGAAGGGTCAAGATAGAGGCCCTGCTGTGTCAGCATCTCCTGTATTCCGGCCCCGGCGGCTAGATATTTTTTCACCGAGATGGGTTTACCCAGGTTGATATCGATATCCACACCGTCCAGAACCATCGCGCCTTCAACCTCCACCTCTTCTTTGATCCTTGAAGACACATTATGAACAAAACGGTTGACCAGCCTGCTGATTGCGTTGTCCCTGGCACGCACCGGATAATACGTGATATTAACCGGAACAATGACGGTCTCCTTTTTCAGGATCCCGTTTACATCTCCCTGATCAAAACCGAAATGAGCGGCAATTTGGGCCATGGATTCCTGATCACCGCGGTCGCGCAGGATCCGCAGCTCTTCCCGGATAAACTCCGACCGAAGCGCGATGCGTCCGGCGCCCGTGTGCGGCGGGCGTCGTCCGGTCGCGGTGTTGATCAGATACTTGCCTTTTTCAACAATCTTCTTATCCTTGATCATCTGTCCTTCCGGAAAAATAATCACCGGATGGCTGTCCGTGAGAAGGGCATGAATCAGAATTCTGTCCCGGTTGGGATCGGCCGTGGAAATGCCGCCACCCCGGCTCATGACGTCCCCGAGCTTTCCGACAAACAGGGAAGCGTCCGCCAGGGACAGCGGATATTTATGGAGATGCCTCTTGATCGCGTACGGCATGATGATGGTTTCCATGCGTGTAAAGTGATTGACAACATATAAAACAGGCTGATCCGGCACATGCTCCGTTCCATGGATCCGGACATCGGTCCCCGACGCCTTGAAAACGACGTCCATCGCCACCATGATGCTGCGGATCATGGCATTGGAGATATTTAAAGCGGATTGCTGCTGAGATCCTGTTTCCACCGTCCATCCTCCACCACACGCCTTAAAACATCGGGATAATTTGTAAAGATACCGTCAACCCCCCGGGCCAGCAGTCTCCTCATGCCCCTTTCATCATTAACGGTATAGACATTGACAGGAATGCCATGATGCTTCAGATCAACAAACCATTTTTGTCCGAGCTCCCGCCGGGAGCAGTTGAAGGCATCAGCGTCCATTGAAGCGACGATCTCCGAGGGAAGCTGCAAACCATAACTTTTTTTTTCATACAAGACGGCAACGGGCGTCTGATGGTTGATTTGTTTGAGGTCGGCGAAGCGATAGGTGTTGACCCGG
>CAZDYR010000067.1:0-9266 GCA_964509625.1 uncultured Smithella sp.
GCCACGGCCCATGGCCTTTATCAGCAGCACGGCAACCGTTATCTGGTGCATCATCCGCCTGCGCCGCCTCTGACAACGGCTGAACTGGATGCGATTTACGCGCTGGATTTTTCACGACGCGCGCATCCTTTTTATGAAAAGCAGGGCAAGGTCCGGGCCATGGACACCATTGCTTTTTCGCTGACCACCCACCGGGGCTGCTTCGGGGAATGCCGCTTCTGTTCTATCGCTTTACATGAAGGCCGGACCATTCTCAGCCGCAGCGAAGAATCCATCCTGGCGGAAGCCCGAAAGATAGCGTCGCTCCCGGATTTTAAAGGGTATCTTGTGGACGTTGGCGGCGCGACAGCCAACATGTATGGCACCGGCTGCTCGCGTAAAGAAAACAAAGGCGCCTGTCCTGACAAACAATGCCTGTACCCGCAGGTCTGTCCCGCCTTGAAAACCGATCACACCCGGCAAATTCATTTATTGAAGGGGTTGCGCCAGACTCCGGGCGTAAAAAAAGTATTTATCGCCTCCGGAATCCGCCATGACCTGGTTTTGGCGGATAAAATTCATGGCGCGCCTTATCTGCGTGAACTGGTGAAACATCACATCTCCGGCCAGTTGAAGATCGCGCCGGAACATACCACACCATCCGTGCTGGCACTCATGGGCAAACCGCGCTCACAGGCCCTGACCCATTTTAAAGCTCTCTTTGAAAAGATGAATGCGGAAGCGGGGCTTAAACAGTTTCTAACCTATTATTTCATCGCCGCGCACCCGGGATGCACTGAAGAAGACATGCGTGATTTGAGATCTTTTGCCTCACATGAACTGCACACAACACTTCAGCAGGTGCAAATTTTCACACCCCTTCCCTCCACCTGGTCGGCGCTCATGTACTGGACGGGCATCAATCCGGCAACCGGCCGGAAAATATACGTGGAGAAAGACCCGGCTAAAAAGCAAAAACAAAAAGACATTGTCACATCCGGCCAGAAACGGTCCGGTGAAAGACGCGGGACATCAGGCGCCAGAAGATGACCTTATTTTAAGATGTTTTTCCATATCTATGAAGTCATCACAGCCGTTACTTCCATTTCACACAATAAATTTTCTCTACAGACATCGACATCGAGTTGAAACAGCGCTCGGTCACAAGGGAATCCATTCCCTTCGAGTATGCGCAAGCAGCAATCCTTGTCTTCTCGTCTCTTCAGGTAAACAACAGCCTGAGCCACATTGGCAAAGCCGCCATTTTCCTGCTGTAAAATAGCAGACACTATTTTCAGCGTAAATTCCATTTGACCCGCGAAATCACCTATATGCACCGATGAACCTGATTTATCGATTGCCGCGGTACCGCTAATCAATAATAACTTGGAATGGGGAAACCCGACAGCGACGGCGCGGCTGAAAAGCTTGCCATAGGCCGTAGGCTCATCCTGCAAGGGAGAGGGAATCCGTTTCATCGCAATATGGCACCCCGAAAAAGCGCAGAATTGGATAGCTAATGATTCCCTGCCCATCATCTGACTCTGAATTCCCGTGCTTGCCGGCATGAAATGATTAACGGGACAATGCCATTTCGCAAAATACTGTTCTCTGGCCGTATTTAAATTTTCATAATCTCTCAGAACATTATTCATAAAGAGCCAGGTCCGGGCGATCGACGGCTCCCGCATGGAAAAGGTTTGAAGGACTTCACTGATCTTAGTAAAGGCCGCCGTAAACGACCGGCTGTCTCTTTCGGGACTTAATATCGGGGCGCCGTATAAAAGGCTTATTCCGTCCGAGGTGATTTTGATAGCCGTATCCCGGATGTCGACTGTGGTCTTGTCTTCTTCCGGTTTTGCTATGATTGACGCGTATTGAACGGCAAGGTCGGGGGAACCTGTAAATATTAAGGGATTGTTACACCTGCGCGGTGCGATCGATTTTACGGAATAATGCTTTGCCTGACCAAGCATGAGCGGCGGCACAATAATCATTTCCTGTAAAACATATCCGTCCTTCCCCACCATTTCACTGACCGTCCGCTGATGTTCAGTCAAGGTAGCCGGTTTGCCGAGGCTGTGAAATTCAAGACAAAAGCCATCCTCCTGTAGTGTTAAATGGGGACGCATTCATTCATACCTTTGAGGAAATCGTTTTAGTTCCAAGATGTCCGGTAAAGCAAGCATCAGGATCGCCGACATCAAATCGTTTTTTTAAAGTGAATCGTCCTTCATCAACAAGGGCAACGTAAACAAAACCGGTACCCGCGACAAAAAGCGCTTCTCCATCTTTTGAGGCGGCTATTCCGTAACTGTCCTGGCGACAGAGATGGGGAAAATCGGACGTTTCGACAAGATCTCCCGGCTCCATCTCGATCGTCTTATAGAGTTTCATGGAGGCGGCGTCGATCAAGAATATGGCATTCGGGTAACCGCTTACACCAATAAGCGTTTTCCCCTGATGCCGGAAGACGATATGCGTGGTAATGCGATGGAAACGGGGATGCGTAAATTCCCCCGCCAATTCCGGACCGGATTTTTTCAGCCTCATTTTTTTAATCGTGCCGGTACCGAATATGCCCACCCTGGCTCCAATCAGGCCGATATTGTGCTCGGACAAATAACAGATTTCATGATCTTCCGGATCAAATTCCACATGACCCGCCGTCTGCATCGGCAAACGCCATTCCTCGCCTGTCTCCAAATTCAGAATAAGTATCTTCGAGGGGACCAATCCCTTGTCCAACATTTTTTTCCAAACTAAAGGACGTTGATCCGGCGGCTCGGCAGGAATTGCTTCCGCAAACCGCAAGCCCAGTTCAGTCAGAATCAGAAAACGGCGATCCGTACTGATAGACAACTGGTGCAGGGAATCCCCCACGTTCCCCTGCCAGAGCCTCTCAGCATGTTTATCCTGAACGGAAAACTTCCATATGGTTACACTTGCATTTTCCCGCGGGTCGATCATGCGCCGAACCGTATCGCTTAGAGGCCAGGAGGCAAACCAGACTTCGTCTTTTTGGGAATCAACCCAGTTGGTGGCGGACAGCATCTCATTGCCGACTCCGGGATCCACTAATTGCGCGGATCGCGAATGAAAATCAATGTGCAGAAAGCGGTTAAAAAAATTAAGTCCCACTTGAATTGTTCCGTCATTCAAAGGAAGATAGCTATGCGGTGCAAGGCAGTATTCCCACCACTGTGATTCTGTTTGTCCATAAGGAAATTTGACATGTTCTACTGCGTATTGATCTTTAGCCTCATCCAGATCACGCCGGCAGGATACTTCCGCGCCTCTAAGAGAAACATGCAGCGCCAGGGCCGATGGGTGAGATGTCGGGAAAAGATAGTGGGTTTGCGCCATTTTCCCTTTTTGAAGGGAGGGGCTTATAATATCCGGGAAATAAAAGCCCTCTAAAGAAAATGGTTGCTCGCTATTCGCCACGGCCAGGTCTGTATGTTTCATAAATTTATTCATCTACGGTGTTAATGATCATCCATACATTTTATTTTCAGGTAATATAAAATAATCTCCAAAAACGGTATTATAATGCTCCGGAATAAAGGGCGCGAATCCACTGTCCGGATAAAACGTTGCTTCACCGAAAATTACCCGGTTTTTTACCGAGTATAAATCGATCCGGATAAAAGGGAACCCCTTGCACAACTTTTCGGCGACAGAGACCATGAAATCAAAGGTGTCCGGTTTTTCGATAACAAGATCGCTGCAAGGTTTTCCTTTATAAGCATATATCCTGTTCCAGTTCATATCGTAGGCGTTATACTTCACACCTCCGGCAGTGAAACGGCCGGTGCAGACAAACAACACTTCCGGTTGATTATTGTAGCAATAAAATTTGTAATCGATGAGTTCATTAAACTCCTCATTTTCCAGATACTTTTCACAGATCAGGCGCGGTTTGATATTTTTGTAGGACCATTCCCGGGCCCAGGTATAATGATTTGTTTTCAGCCATCCGTTCATGGTGCGGCAGCAATCGCTCCAGTTGATTTTTTTCTTGTCCTTGCATAGCAAATTCATATTCCAGCCATGCGTGGCCTTGATGATAAAACGATCAGGCAGTCTGGACAAGTCAATTTCATGCGCGCTGTTATATACACCGTATAATTCATTTAATATTGCGGCAAGGCCTTTTTCTTCGACGTATTTTCTGACGGCAAACTTATCGGCCAAGTCTGTCATTAAAGGATCACGATAATAAAGTTTATACCACTGAATCTTCTCATCGAACGTCCGGGGATTTTTCAAATCGGGGAAACGACCATATACTTTTCGATAAAGAAAACTTACGACTAACTTATCCGGAAGTATTTTTGATGTGATCCACAGTATTTTTTTCATGATACAGCCAAAAGGACAGCGTATTGTTTTCTCAGGACTAAATTATACAGGCCCATAGGTTGCGTGTCGATGCAGCACACACATTCTGCCGGTTATGATAAAAATATTGGAATGATTCGAAATGATAACAAAAAATGAAAACGTTTTCCGTTTTGTCCCTGCGCGTTAGCCCCGTGCGACCCTCGGCGGCATCAGACTTTTTATACTCTTCCGTATCTATCCTCCAACCTTTCTATATCATCCTCGCTGAAATAGGCTCCGGTTTGCACCTCGATTACAACCAGGTCCTGACTGCCGGTATTTTCCAGCCTATGAATCGCCCCCTGTAAAACATCAATCGTGACTCCCCTTCGCAGAGGGATAATTTTGCTGCCGACCGTGGCAACGCCAACCCCTGCAACGGCAAACCAGTGCTCGGAACGCTGCTGATGTCGCTGAAGGCTCAAACAGCCGCCCTTCTCAACCACAATCCTTTTAACCTTATGATCAGGGGCATCGGACAGAACCTGATAGTAGCCCCAGGGTCGAATATTTTTTTCTTCCATGGTTTTTCACTCACAAAACATTCTTGTCGCATGTTTATCATACAATTGCACAAATGGGAAGCCGTCCTTCTATCGTGAAACGTATCTCGTGAACCGTGGACCTTTTCAACCCCTTTCTTTTATAACCTTGATATGCTAAGTCACTGCCCCATAAGAACTATGGACATTCAATATTCTCTGATACGCAGTAAAAAAAGGAAGAAAACCATCTCCCTGCAAATCGACGGCAAATCGGGAATAACCGTTTACGCTCCGCGGTTCACACCAATCGCGGAAATCAACCGTTTTGTGGAAGAAAAACAAAACTGGATCGACAAGTCCTTACGCAGGCAATCCCTGGCTTTCCTTCAATATAAATCAAAAGAATACACCACGGGCGAATCTTTCTGCTATCTGGGCCTGTTCTATCCGCTGGAAGCTTATAATGATCCATTGGAAAACCCCGGTGTTGTTTTCCGGAATAATCGTTTTTTTCTGAATTGCCCCGCAGATAGACAAATAAGAAAATTCTATTTTGTTTCCTGGTATAAGAAAAGAGCACGGCAATACCTGCCGGAACGGGTTGATTTTTACAGCCAGATGCTTAAATTGGAGACCGGCGGCATCCGGATCACATCGGCCCGGAGGCGGTGGGGGTCCTGTTCGGAGATCAATCATCTGGCCTTCAGTTTCCGCCTGATCATGGCTCCGCCTGAAGTCATTGATTATGTGGTTGTGCACGAACTGATGCATATCCGGGAGAAAAATCATTCTTCAAAATTCTGGAGCTTGGTGGTAGAAGTGATCCCGGATTTCAAAGAGCGCCGTCGCTGGCTTCGTGAACATGAGCGCCATTTTAATCTTTAAGAACGTGACTCGAAAGGATTTCAAACATCTTTTATGGATACGATCGAAACCATCGACCTGAAGCATCGCCCGTTTCTGGCCGAGCGCTTCAGGCAAATGCATCTGAATATCTCCGACTATACGTTTGCCAACACATACTTGTTTCGCAACATCAGCCGTTATCAAATTCTGACAAAAGAGTGCGGCACCTTTATTTCAGCATACAACCGTCAGGGTCAGAATTATATCATGCCGCTTTCCAGCCCGCAGGCCTGTTCCACCGACACGCTCAAGCAGTTGCTCAATAACACGAATTTTTTCTTTCCGATTCCCGAAGAATGGCTGCCTTTTTTCCCCGAACATGCATTCAGCAAATCATTCGATGATGGCGAATCGGATTACATTTACCTGACTTCAAACATGGCGTCATTTACCGGGAAACAGTTTACCCGTCACCGTAACCATCTGAATCAGTTTTTCGGCGCGTACAGACCGTCCGATCAGCCGCTCGGCGGCGGCAATTTGGGAGATGCCATGACCATCCTGCAAAACTGGCAGAACGAATCCGTGACATCAGCGGGCAAAACCGACTTTGCCGTGTGCGCGGAGGCTCTGAGAAATTTTTCAGAGCTTGCACTGTGGGGGACAATATATTACATTGAGAAAAATCCCGCAGGATTCATCATCGGCGAGGCGTTGAACAATGATACTTTCTGTCTGCACTTTGCCAAGGCATCGAAAAAATATCATGGCATTTATGAGTTCATGTTCAACGACACAGCCAAAAAGCTGGAGGATCAGTACAGGTATCTGAATCTGGAAGAAGACATGGGCAATAAAAATTTACGAAAAACCAAATCGTCTTACGGCCCGGAGCGGATTTTGAAAAAATATCGCGTCTGGCTCACAACAGGAGCCCTATGAGCAACCTTGTGGTCATAACGGATCTGCAGGAAGGCGATCAGGGTATCATTCATTCGATTGACGGCGGCTCCGCCCTGACCAGCCGCCTGGCCGGCATGGGAATAGTCACCGGCGCCAGGTTCCGGATCGCGCAGGTCAGCGGCGGCATGGTGGTGATCAATGTATCGGCAACACGAATCGCTTTGGGACGGGGCGAAGCTTCGAAAATCATGGTTTACAAAATCGATCCGGCCGACGAGGTCTGTCTTCCGCCCGTAGAAAAAGAAATATCCGTGGCCCTTGTCGGCCAGCCCAATGTCGGGAAATCAACGATTTTTAATATTCTCACGGGACTTTCCCAGCATGTCGGCAACTGGCCCGGAAAAACCGTTGAGAAAAAAGAAGGCGTGCATCGCGCCCATGATATTTTAATCCGGATTGTTGATCTGCCGGGAACATACAGCCTAACCTCTTTTTCCGAGGAGGAAAGAGTCACCCGCGATTTCATTATTCAGGAAAAACCTGATCTCGTTGTGCTGGTCTTAAACGCCGCCGCGCTGGAGCGAAGTCTCTATCTTTTATCCGAAGTCCTTCTGCTGGGCCGCCCTGTGATTGTGGCCATCAACATGCTGGATGTCGCCTCAAACCAGGGTACGCAGATTGACGCAAAATCGCTGCAGGATTCTCTCGGCCTGCCGGTCATTCCCATGATTGCCAAACGAAACAGCGGCATTAAGGAACTGGTGGATCAAATTACCGCCCTGGCGTCCTGCGAGCAGACATTGCAACCCGAATTACCCGAGGTATCAGCCGATCATCTGGAAATTTATCAAAATATTCTGGAAACCATCCGGCCCCGTATTCAGGATCCTTACACCCCCGAATGGGTGGCCGTTAAATTAATGGAAGGCGATCCGGAAGCCTCCGCCATGGTGGAAAAGCTTGTTCAGCCGGCCGGCTGGGATGCCATCCAGAAAATGCTCAGCAAGCATGAAGACGCGCTGCATGCCGTCGTTAACGGCCGTTACGACTGGATTGAAAAAATGACCAGGGCATCCGTTTCCCGCTTTAAGATGGGACAGGTCGTCCTGACGGACCGGATCGATCATATCCTGACGCGTCCCGTGTTCGGCATCCCGATTTTACTGGCTGTCATGGCGCTGGTCTTTTTCCTGACCTACAGCGTGGGGGTTCCGCTGCAAAACTGGCTCAATGACGGCATCCAGAACATTGCGCGATTTCTGGAACCCGCTTGGAGCGCCTGGCCGGTCTGGATTCAAGGCCTTCTGCAAAACGGTGTCATCGGCGGTGTCGGCTCCGTGCTCAGCTTTCTGCCCATTTTGCTCATCTTCTTCGCCATCATGGCATTCCTGGAAGATGTAGGCTATATGGCGCGGGCCGCCTTCGTGATGGACCGCATCATGCATCTGGTCGGTTTGCACGGTAAAAGCTTTATCCCCATGTGCCTGGGCTTTGGCTGCAACGTACCGGCGGTGATGGGCGCCCGCATCATCGAAACGCGCAAGGCCCGGATGATCACGCTGCTTTTGATTCCCTTCGTCCCCTGCACTGCCAGGCTGGCCGTCCTGACGCTTGTGTCCGCCGCCATTTTCGGCGCCAACGCCGTTTACGTCTCCTGGGCCATTCTGGCTTTGAATATCGCCGTGCTGGGTTTGGTCGGGATGTTTGTCAACAAAACCCTCTGGAAACAGGACGCGCCATTCATCATGGAGCTGCCGATTTATCATCAGCCGGACATCCGGACGATCCTGATGGTCATCTGGTCACGACTTCTGGCTTTTGTCCGCAAGGCCGGAACGGTCATTCTGGCGGTTTCCATCATTATCTGGGTTATATCGTATTTCCCGACAGGCGAAGTGGAGAAAAGCTGGCTTTCATCGCTTGGCAGGCTCCTGGAACCCCTAGGCGTTCCGCTGGGACTCGACTGGAAAATGATTACGGCCCTGCTCACGGGGCTCGTCGCCAAGGAAACCGTGGTTGCCACCCTGGGGGTATTATATTCCGTGGGAGATCAGGGACTGGCGGCTGTTCTTCCGACGATCATGAACCCTGCTTCCGCCGCCGCTTTTCTGGTCGTCATGATGCTTTGCATCCCCTGCGTCGCGACCATTGCCGTTTTGAAGCGGGAAATGAACAGCAGCAAATGGTTTTATTCCACCATTATCATGACCCTGGTTATTTCCTACTTGGGGGGCGTGGCGGCGTATCAACTGGTCAGCCTGTTAGCTATTTAGACTGTAGACTGAGGGTTCATGGTTCAATGTTCACGGTTCAACGGTTTATGGCTCTACTGGTCACCTGCAGTTTGTGTATGATTTTATTTTCAGGGGAATAAGGTAAAACAGAAGTAATAGGATTTTCAATGCCGTCAGCCACTTCCCTGTGGCCGGCCTGGTTTGCTGGGCTCTAAAGTCCATTATCCCATTGCCTGCGGCAATTACTTCAATTTTTAACCGTGAACATTGAACCGTGAACCCTTACTCTCCCATCTTCTCCAACTCCATAATTTTTGCCCGCAGAGCATCCGGAACGTTGACTTTTACGTTGTTGCGGTAATCATACGTCACGATGACGCCTTCACCGTCGGCGGCGATTCTCTTGTGCCGGGTGCTGAAGACTTCATAGCCC
>CAZDYR010000068.1:0-9226 GCA_964509625.1 uncultured Smithella sp.
AATCAGAGGATGTGTGAAATTTTGCGGCAAGTACCACAAATCATCAAATTGTTCAAGCTTAAATAACTTTTTTGGCAATAAAATTAATATTTTAATTTTTTCATGTTGAATAGTCGGCGTTTATTTTCACATATTCATAAGAAAGATCAGACGTATAAACCGAATAGGATTTATCGCCCGCCCCCAGACCGACATGAATTTCAATATGACCGCCATGAAAGATCTCTTTTAACTTCGCAAGAGATATGTTGGCAGGCGCGTCTTGTGAATATACTGTCATATCTCCAATAGATAGGCTTACTTTTTCTTTTTCCAGCGGTATCCCTGACGAACCGACAGCGGCGATGATTCTCCCCCAGTTGGGATCTTCACCAAAAAATGCTGTTTTAACCAGGTTGGAATTTGCGACAGCGTAAGCGATCCGCCTCGCGTCTGATTTTGATTTTGCGCCGTCAACCACAATCGTGATGAATTTAGTCGCGCCTTCACCGTCCTTGACCACCGCCTGCGACAGCTCAGCCAGAACATCCGTCAGCATCTCACGAAATCTCTGAAGTCTGGCCTGAGCCCGCTCCAGCGGATTGTTGCCGGCCAGGCCGTTGGCCAGAATAACGGCTGTGTCATTCGTACTCATGCAGCCATCCACGCTGATGGCGTTGAATGTCGAATCAATCACCTGATGAAAAACGGTATTGAGGGCCTTGGCGTCAACCAACGCATCCGTCATGACGTACGTCAGCAATGTCGCCATATTCGGTTCAATCATGCCCGCGCCTTTGGCAATTCCGCAAATCGTAATATCTTTTGCTCCGACAATACCTTTCCGGATGGCGATTTTGGGAAATTTATCCGTTGTCATCATGGCCGCTTCGGCGTCTTCGATTCCATACTCATTGAGCCCCTTGACCAGTTTAGGGATACCGGCTTCAATTTTTTTAACAGGAAGCCTTCTTCCGATGACACCCGTTGAACAAACGAGAAGATGAGCTTCGGGGATTTTGAGCTGCCTGGCAGCCACTCCCGAAACCATCAGCGCGTCAGTCATGCCTTCTTTCCCGGTGGCGGCATTGGCACAGCCGCTGTTGGTGATGATCGCCTGCGCGATCCCCCTTTTGACTCTTTCAGCATCAATGAGCACCGGCGCGGCCTTGAACGTATTTTTTGTAAAAAGCGCGGCAACCTTTGCCGGAACTGTTGAATAGATGAGCCCCAGATCTTTCTGGTCTCCACCTTTAATACCTGCGGACACCCCATTAGCTAAAAAACCGGGGACACTTATTTTACCTGCGGATTTCACCATTCGAGACACTCCTCATCATTGCTTATGCCCCACAACATTTCTTAAATTTTTTACCGCTGCCGCACGGACAGGGGTCGTTCCGGCCGACCTTATCACTCTCACGCTTGATGGTCTTGTTTGCCGGTGTATCCTCACCGCGGCTCAAGACATAGTCCTGTTTCTGTTTCTGGCGTATTTCCTCGACCTCTTCCTCTCGCTGAATTCTGACCAGGCAAAGTTTTTCCAGGGTATCCATTTTGATGCGGCTGATCATTTCCATAAACATGGCATATCCTTCGCGCTGATATTCCCTGACCGGATCCTTCTGACCATAACCGCGCAAACCGATGCCTTCTCTTAAATGATCCATGGACAGCAGATGCTCTTTCCAGTGGGTATCAATGGCCTGCAGCATGACGACTTTCATGAGATACGTCATCAACTCAGGACCAAATTCTTTCTCTTTATCGCGCAGATACTTCTGAACGTTCTTCATGATGAAATCCCGGATGGCTTCGGATGAGTTCAAATCTTTGGCATTGATGATATCCATCCGTAAATTGAATTGCTTGAATAATGCTTCATCAAGAGATTTCAGATTCCAGTCCTGCGGACGGTTTTTATCTCCAACAAATTCAGACATAAGATCATCGACTATTTCTTCGATCATCTCGTCAATGTCAGACCATAAATTATCGCCCCGCAAGACTTTTTTTCGCTGCTCGTAAATAACCTTTCTTTGATTGTTCATCACATCATCATAATCGAGCAGGTGTTTCCGAATATCAAAGTTCTGACCTTCCACCCGTTTTTGAGCGTTTTCTATCGCACGGGATATGTACTTATGTTCAATCGGCTGACCTTCTTCAATGCCGACCGTATCCATAACGGAAGATATACGCTCAGCCCCGAAAACCCGCAGCAAATCATCTTCCAGAGAAAGATAGAATCGGGATGAACCGTTGTCACCCTGGCGCCCTGATCTTCCTCTCAACTGATTGTCAATACGGCGGCTTTCGTGCCTCTCTGTTCCCAGAATATGCAGTCCGCCCAATTCGGCGACATTTTCGCCCAGTTTGATATCCGTCCCGCGTCCCGCCATGTTTGTCGAGATAGTAACCTGGCCCGGCTGGCCCGCCTGAGCGACTATTTCCGCCTCTCGTTCGTGATTTTTTGCGTTCAGAACATGATGCTTTACCCCTGCCCGGATCAGATGCTTGCTCAGAAACTCAGACTTCTCAATGGAGATGGTGCCGATCAGGACAGGTCGTTTGGCTTTGTTCAACGCCTTCACTTCTTCTATAACCGCTTTGATTTTTTCATCTTCTGTTTTGTAAATCAAATCATTGTGGTCCTGACGGATCATCGGCATATTGGTCGGCATGACCAGAACATCGAGATTATAAATCTTTTTGAATTCAGCCGCTTCCGTATCGGCCGTACCGGTCATTCCAGCCAGTTTTTTATACATTCTGAAATAGTTTTGGAAGGTAATGGACGCCAGAGTCTGATTCTCTTTTTCTATTTTGACCTTCTCTTTTGCTTCCAGAGCCTGATGCAGTCCATCGCTGTATCGTCTGCCCGGCATCACGCGTCCGGTAAACTCATCAACAATGATGACCTGACCATCCTTGACCAGGTAGTCAACATCGCGCTTGAATAAGGTATGAGCCCGCAGAGCCTGATTGACATGATGAACGATTTCAATGTTTCTAGGCTCGTATAGATTTTGAACATTCAATAATTTTTCTACGTTGGCAACCCCTTCTTCCGTCAGCACGACCGTTTTACTCTTCTCGTCAACCGTATAGTCCACATCCCGCTTTAAACGCGGAATAATCTGATTGATTTTATGATACTTGTCGGTTGACTCTTCAGATGCTCCTGAAATAATAAGCGGGGTGCGGGCTTCATCAATTAAAATACTATCGACTTCATCGACAATCGCGTAATTGAATTCCCTCTGAACATAATCTTCAAGACTGAATTTCATATTGTCACGAAGATAGTCAAAGCCGAATTCATTGTTGGTGCCATACGTAATATCCGCCGCGTATGCCGCCCGGCGTTCATCGTCATCCATGCCATGAACGATGACGCCAACCGTTAAGCCCAGAAAATGATAGATCGGCCCCATCCAGTCCGCATCACGTTTGGCCAGATAATCATTCACCGTAATAACATGACAACCTTTGCCTTCCAGGGCGTTCAGATAAAGAGGCATTGTCGCGGCAAGTGTCTTACCTTCGCCGGTCTTCATTTCCGCTATTTTTCCTTCATGCAAAACAAGTCCGCCAAGTACCTGCACATCAAAGGGACGCATCATTAACGTTCGGCGTGAGGTCTCTCTGGCCACGGCAAAGGCCTCCGTCAGGATATCATCCAACGTTAATCCGCTTTTGAGTTTTTCTTTAAAATAAGCCGTTTTGGCCTTAAGCTGAGCATCACTTAAAGCCATTAATTCGGTCTCATAATTATTAACTTCGGTTAAAAGGGTGGATAGTCTTTTTAATTCCCGATCATTCTTTGTTCCAACTATTTTCTTCAGAATCGCATCCAGCATTTATGACCCTCAAAAAAAAACCGGCATTTTACCGGTGTATTTTAACATATTTAGCCACTTAAGAAAAACCCCTATTTACCAGGGGAAATAAATCCGGATATTGCTGCACTACGCATTACCCGCCCGGGATTTAATTTTTTTGATATTAATTCAGATTGATTGCTTATTTCAAGTATTTTCTTGGATTGACCGGAACTTTATTTACCAAAACAGCATAATGGAGATGCGCACCGGTGCTTCTGCCGGTATCCCCAACATATCCGATTACAGCGCCTCTTTTTACGCGAACACCTTGTTTTGCAGCAATCTTTGATAAATGAGAATAACTGGAACAAATACCATACCCATGGTCAAGCCTGACCATATTTCCGTCATCAGCGTTGTAGGCAGCCTCGACAACCAGTCCGTCTGCGCTGGCTACGACTTCTTTGCCCATTCTTGTCGCGATATCAATGCCTTTGTGAAATTCTTCACCTGATGCGAATGGATTCTCCCTTGATCCGAACTCGGAGGTTACCCATCCCCTGACCGGCCAGATGGACGGCGTTGCCGCCAGAAGAGACTTTTGTTCATGAAGGAATTTCAAAAGCTCGCTAAAACTTCTTTCCCGCTCGTCAGCGTCCTCATTGAGCCGTCCGATGCTTTTATGCATGCTGGAAATCAGTTTTTCCTGGTCCTGGTCTATCAGTTCCTGCAATCGAACCTGCTCGTTGTTTGAGCCACCGATACCCAATGGAATTTTTTGGTCCCGACCGACTTGATTTTTTGCCAATATTCTTAATTTTTGATCAAATTGCCTGAATTCTTCCATGCGATCGGAAAATTCATCAACCTTAAGTGCCAGATCGTTAATTTCTTTTGCCTGCTGAGCCGTTTGCTGCCTGAGGTGGGAAAGTTCCGCCCGATCCCGCTTGATCCCGGCATAATCGTAAATTACGTAAAGGGTTAAAAGAACGGCCAATATCGAACAAATAAGAAGACCTCGGACTAAATTACTCGAAAGAGAAATCTTGGTTACCGCGCTCTTCCTGCGAGGTATAATCATCAGAGTAAATAAATTATCCGACATCTTCCCCCTGTTACTGGACCTTCAGAACAATGATTAGATCACACGAGGTTGCGACACTAACACAGCAAAAAATCAAAGTCAAGCATAAGTCGCTGAACTAAAGATCGTCAATTAAGCTTTATTCTTTAATATATTTCATGTTTTTTGTGATCAGAATCACTCCGTCATAACCATTTGACCTAAAAGCACCAATTTTTTTAGTATGAATAAACTATTGTATTCATAGCCATTTAATCAAATATCTTTAAGAATTTCTCGCACTGGGGCTGTTCCGGTGCAGATAAAAATGTTTTTGAGTGAGTCTGCGTTAAATATCCGGACTTAAAGTATAAAATCTGATGATTAGCTAAAACACCATGAAAATTTAATTTTACCGGCAATAAAAAAATCATCATGTTTTGCTTGTGCAATATCATTGATACATGCTAGTTTTTCAAAAATTTTGATATCAAAAGTATGAATACAATTATCAATCGTTACATATTCCGGGAAATTGCCACGACGTTTATCATGATCTTTTTCGTCATGACCTTCGTCCTGCTGATGGGGAAGATGCTTCAAATAATGGATTTGATTGTGAATAAAGGAATTGGCGTTCTATCCGTCGTCCATATGATCATGCTTATCATGCCTTCTTTAATGATCTTTACAATCCCCATTTCCCTTTTAATCTCAATCTTGATCGCTATGGGCCGTCTTTCCGCGGATAATGAAATTACAGCTTTGAAGTCATCAGGCGTCAGCCTTCTTCAAATGTACTTTCCTGTTGCGCTTATCTCATTGCTCGCTTTTATCATTACCGTCGTCATGGGATATTTTCTGGCGCCAACCAGCAATTATGCCATCAAACGGCTCCTGTTCGAACAAGTGACCAAGAACGCAACCATCGCACTCAAAGAAAAATCTTTTAACATCCACTTTCTCGGATTGCTGGTTTACGCCGATAAAATTCCTTCAGACGGTGAGTACATGGAAGGTGTATTTGTTTCAGACAGCCGCGTTAAAGGTGAAGAAAACATTATCATTGCAAAAAAAGCATTTGTGGTCGCCGATCCAAAATTAATGATGGTCAAGCTCAGACTGGAAAACGGCTCCATTCACACCGTCAGTCCCGATCTGAAGAATTACCGAAAGGTTGATTTCAAAATTTACGATATCAACCTTGATCTTTGGGCAACATTGCTGGCCAAATTTACAGATAAATACAAGGATATTGAAGAAATGACCATGTCTGAATTAATGGTTAAAATGAAGAAACCCGGATTGAACGCTTCAATCGTCCGCGAAATGGTGATGGAAATGCACACGAGAATTGCCACTCCCTTCGTCTGCATTTTTTTCGGCCTGCTGGCACTCCCCCTGGGCATAAAAAGTCACCGTGCGGTAAAATCGAAAGGATTTTCAGTCGGTCTGATTGTTGTTGCCGCTTACTATCTTTTACGTATAGGCGGCGCAGCACTTGTAGAAAACGGCCACTGGTCTCCTGCCATTGGGGCCTGGATGCCGAATATTGTTTTCGCGCTTCTCGGTATTTACATTTTTTACATGTCGAACAGGGAAATGTCTTTTTCACATGCGATTTATACCCGCATTTTACGAAAAAGATTAGTAAATTGAGGATCAATCAGTGAAACTCCTGGATCAATACATTCTGAAAACCTTTCTTAACTTTTTTATGATCACCTGCGTATCATTTATCGGTCTTTATATGATCGTCGATTTCTTTCAAAGATTTCGAATGTTTCTAAGCAATCATGCCTCTGTTTTACAGATGGTTTCTTATCTGGTGTATTCCGTTCCCCAGGTTATTTCTTTTGTTTTGCCGGCAGCAATCCTTTTGGCCACTTTGCTCACGTACAGTTCGCTCTCAAAATTCAGTGAAATAACTGCCATGAAGGCCAACGGGATCAGCCTCTACAGAATGTCACTGCCGGCGCTGGCGGTTGCTGCCGTCTTGACGGTATTTTTATTCTTCTTCAATGAATTGGTGACACCCGCCTCAACACAGAAAACCAACCGCATCGTGAAAGAGGATATCCAAAAACAGAAAATCCAGGGATTATTTATGCTGAATAAAATCTGGTACCACAGCAATAAAGCCATTTACAGTTACCGAATATTTGACACCGAAAAGAACATATTACTTGGTATTACCATCAATCGCATGAATCCCGATTTTACACTGCAGACCCGTATTGACGCCCGCAGCGCCGAATGGAAAGATCATCAGTGGGTATTTACCGATCTGCTGGTCACGTCGTTCGATCAGGATCATTCGCCGTCTCTGGAATGGTCAAAGAAGAAAGTCATCCAGCTTCCGGAAAAACCTGACGACTTTAAAACGCTTCAAAAAGATGCGGATATGATGGGTTACTTTGAATTAAAGAAATACATCAGTAAAATTCAGGCAGAAGGCTACAACGTCTCCAAATACCTTGTTGACCTGTATGGTAAAGTCGCCTATCCTTTTGTCACTTTCATCCTGGTCATTATCGGCATGTCTTTTTCATTGCGCTCTGAACGCAGTGGAGGCGTCATGCAGAGCATAGGAATCGGAATAGTGATCGGCTTCTCTTACTGGATTGTACATGCATTTACCATGTCTCTGGGCAAATCGGGCATGCTACCGCCATATCTGGCAGCCTGGGGTTCAAACATCTTTTTTGCCTGCCTAGCTGTCTTCTTGTTCAGTCGTATGAAAACCTGATTAGCCGGGAAACCGCCTTTGCCTGTTGTATCCAAAATGCATTCAACAAACGGAAATTAATACCGGTAGTATTCAGGCTTAAAAGGCCCTTCCATGGACACTCCCAGATACTGCGCCTGCTTTTTCGTCAGCTTTGAAATCCTGGCTCCCAGCCTTGACAAATGCAGTAAGGCAACCTCTTCATCCAGTTTTTTCGGCAAAGTGTAAACGCCGACTTCATATTTTTTAGCGGCCAGTTCGATTTGCGCAAGAGTCTGATTGGTAAAACTGTTGCTCATCACAAAACTCGGATGCCCTGTGGCACAGCCCAGGTTCACAAGACGTCCCTCCGCCAGAATAATGATCGAACGTCCTGATTTCAGAGTCCATTGATCGACCTGCGGCTTGATATTCACTTTACGGCAGAATTTGTTTGTTTCAAGATAGTGCATATCAATTTCGCTGTCGAAATGACCGATATTGCAGACGATGGCTTCGTCTTTCATCATTTCCATATGCCTGCCGGTGATGACGTCGCAGCATCCGGTGGCTGTCACAAAAATATCCGCGATTGGCGCTACCTCTTCGAGTGTTTTTACCTCAAAGCCTTCCATCGCCGCCTGCAGCGCACAGATGGGATCGATTTCCGTCACCACCACGCGTGCCCCGAATCCTCTCATGGACTGAGCGCTGCCCTTGCCTACATCACCGTACCCGCAAACAACCGCGAGCTTACCGGCGATCATAATATCCGTCGCTCTTTTTATGCCGTCGGCCAGCGATTCCCGGCAACCGTAAAGATTGTCAAACTTGGATTTTGTCACAGAGTCATTCACATTGATGGCGGGAAACAACAACTCGCCTGCCGACTGCATCTGGTAAAGGCGGTGAACGCCGGTGGTCGTCTCTTCGGAGACGCCGCGAATGGCCGCAGCGACTTTCTGCCAGCGGGTCGGATTCTTTTTGTAAGACTGCGTGAGACGCTCTACAATAATGGCAAATTCCTTGTTATCGATTTTTTGTTTTATTAATTTCGGATTCTTTTCAATTTTAACGCCGTGATGAATGAACAGCGTTGCATCTCCGCCGTCATCAACAATCAAATCGGGACCGGAACCGTCCGGCCAGGTGAGCGCCTGCTCTGTGCACCACCAGTATTCCTCAAGTGTTTCGCCCTTCCAGGCAAACACGTTCGCCGATCCCGCTTTGGCAATAGCTGCCGCCGCGTGATCCTGGGTGGAAAAAATATTGCAGGATGCCCAGCGCAGATCAGCGCCTAATTCCTTCAGCGTTTCAATCAGCATGGCTGTCTGAATCGTCATGTGCAGGCTGCCCATAATTTTTAAACCGGCAAGCGGCTTCTTGCGTCCGTATTTCTTACGCACCGCCATGAGCCCCGGCATTTCATTTCTCGCCAGATCCATCTCTTTTCTGCCCCAGGCAGCCAGAGACAAATCCGCGACTTTATATTTGAGATTTCCATCAATTTCGATATAGGCCATATTTCCTCCACTTCATCCATTCTCGTTTATTCACGACAGGCTACCGATAGCATACCCCCCATGTGAGTTCAATAGGTTTATACGCTCAGGTCTCATAAAATAAAAAGCGCCCCGTCAGTCGCAGTGA
>CAZDYR010000069.1:0-9196 GCA_964509625.1 uncultured Smithella sp.
ATATTGGAACTGCCGTAGTGGCCGATTGCTTCGCAGCGGTTGACCAGTTCGCCCTTGTCATTTCTCTTTACAAACCCCTTGTCGCGTGTGTCTTTGACCAGACGGGCAATCCGCGAAAGCGCAAAGTCCCAGTCTTTTTCTTCCCACTCCGTTCCGTACGGCTTGCGATAGAGCACCTTGGTCAGACGGTGTTTGTTGGCTTCCGTCAGATCGAAGAACCCCGCACCCTTGGCGCAAAGCGATCCCTCATTGATGGGGTGATCGGCATCGCCTTCGATGTTGAAAATTTTCCCTGTAGCCTTATCCACACTACAGACCAGACCGCAGCCGACGGAGCAGTAACAACAAATGGTTGTTACCTGCCTGGCAATTTTAATGCGATCCATTTTACTGAGCTCATCCGCATATGCCCGGGTCGGATTCAGGTTCAGCCCCAGACTCGACAGGGCCACCCCGCCTCCAACGGCGCCGGTCATTGTTAAAAAACCTCTTCTCGTAATTTGCATAAAAATTCCTCCCGGTACCTTGTGTCAAATTTGGTCTATGTCAAACGTGGCATACATTGACTGAAAGTCACATGAATGTCAATATGTTATATAAAACATATCAATAAAAGCAGCCGCCGGATGAAGATTAATTTAATTGACTTTTTGGTATCAACATTCCTATAAGCAAGCTAACAGAAAATATGCAGGGGATAATCCGGATGGAAATTAAATATAAAGTCTGGGTAGAAAAAAATGGAAAAGTCGTCTTTGGAAAGGGCCGGGATGACATACTCAAGGCAATAGACGAACAACGCAGCCTGAATGCGGCGGCAAAGAAACTGGAAATGTCCTACCGGGCAGCCTGGGGGAGACTAAAAGCGTCGGAAGAACGACTGGGGATGAAACTGGTAGATATCGGCACACACGACAAATCCATGCAATTGACACCGCAAGCACGCGCTATTATTGAACGTTTTGAAAAACTGGAAAATGACGTGGAAGAACTGCTCAAAACCGCTGATCTGGATTTCCAGAAATTAATCCAGCCCCATGGGAAATAATCATCAAAAAGATAAAAACCGTCTAAGCCTTGATTCCTTTGATAAACATATTGATACCGTCTCGGACGATTGTTTGGATTCTTTCGGCTCTTTTTTCCGGTGCTCCCGTGTAGATATAAAGAGAAATAATGCCGTTGAGCAGCCCCCAGACAGCGTACTGTACCTGGCGTATATCAAGATCCGGAGCAAACTCACCTGAATTGACACCCTTCTTCAGAATTTCGGAAAATGTTCGGATATTTTCATTGGTTGTGTGAATGAGCTGCGTGTTTTGTTCTTCAGTGAGGTTCATATTATCCGCATGCAGCATAAAGGTCATGAGAATCCGGAATAATTCATTGTTTGCTAGAAAGAAATTCACGTAATCTTCGGCGAAGGCCTGAAGGAGCTCCGAAGCGGTTCCTTCTTTTTTAATAAAATTCTCTATTTCCTTATGACGCTCAATATTGGCGGAAATTAATATCTGTGTGTAGATTTCCTCTTTGCTGTCAAAATAAAGGTAAATTGATCCCTTGCTCACTTCTGCTTTGGCGGCAATAAGATCAACAGTCACAGACTTGAAACCACGCTCAAAAAAAAGCTTGCGCGCCGCTTTCAGAATTGAATTTTTCCGGTTTTCCTTTTCTTTTTTTCTTCTTTCTTCAGAGCTCAAGATTAGTTCTCCTCCCTGTTAAAATGAAGACATGTCAGTGAATACAAACTATCGTTTCTTAATATTTCCGCGAATGGTGAAGCATCATGAATCCCCGCGATATTATTGCAGGGTTCATCCGTGTGTCCGGCATTCTGTAAGACTGCATTCTGCAAACCAACGTAAATACAGGGGAACGATCGACCGATCGTCAGCATTCGCACAATGACTTACGGTCACTGTGCGTATCGCAATTGGTTATCTCTGTCAAGGAAAATTAAAGATGAATGAATAAATACTGTTATATCTATTTGAAAGAAAATGAACTTATAAAGATGTTAAAGTTATCCGGGACTGCCCTTGGCAAAACCGGCATCAACTTCAATAAGCGATCAATCTCGACGTCATTTATTGAAAATGAAACAGGCAAATTATTAACGATAAGAAATAAATCACCGTTCAGCCGACATCTTCTTCCTGTTAATTTCGAGATATTAAGTGATGCACTGCTTTTTCCAGCCCGTCAAGCGACAGCTCAAACATAGGAAAGATACCGGCAATAGTTTTAACGGTCCAGGTATAATACCAATGGTCCTGCGACTGGGGATTAAGCCAGACAGAGTGCCGAAATGTTTTGGCCAGAAAAGATAAATAATCCGCTGAAGGCCTTGCTTCATTCTGTCCCACATAAATCGCCCCGCGGGGGTCGTTAAGCTCATAGGGTGCCATTGAAGCATCTCCGACAATAATCAGGCGCGTTTCCGGATCTGCACGGAGCAATTCATCCACCCGCACCGGTTTCTTGTAACGGTGCGGATCTAACCAAACCTTGGAGTAGATCGTGTTATGAAAATAGTAAATTTCCAGTTCCTTAAATTGAAACTGCGCGTAGTGAAACAGCGCCTGAACAATATCCACATACGGGTCCATCGACCATCCGCCGTTATCAATGAGCAGCTTGACTTTCAGCCGATCGGCCAACCGCCGGTCAAAGATAATTTCAATCTCCCCCGCGTTGCGCATGGTCTGGCGGATTGTTTCATCGATATTAACGATGTCCTTGGGACCTGCCGGCTGCAGATGTTTGAGCCGTTTGAGCGCCTCACCCATCTGCGAGGCTGTAATCGGACCGGACTGGGAGTAATCGCGGTAGCGCCGCTCCATGGCCACTTTGATGGCGGATTTATTTCGCGACTCGCCACCCACACGCATGCCGCCCGGATGAACACCGGAATGACCCGTGGGAGAGGTGCCGTGCGAACCGATCCAGTGGTTGCCGCCGTGATGGGCTTCCGTCTGTTCCTTGAGGCGCTTGAGAAAATGCTCCACGAGTTCGTCGGGGGTCATCTGTTTGACCTCTTCTTCGGAAAGTCCCAGAGCCCGGGCCACGTCACCCGGATCTTTGAGCCATTCGGAGAGCATGGCCTTAACCATATCGGACAGTTCGGTGTCGGTGGGTTCCACATCGGGCATGCCGCGAAAAGCCACGGCAAACACCTGATCATAAATATCGAAATAACGCTCGCTCTTCACCAGCAGAGCGCGTGTGACGCTGTAGAAATCGTCAAGCGATTCGATGAGCCCCATGCCCAGCGCTTTTTGCAGACGCAGAAAAGACGTGGGCGTCACCGGAATGCCTTTGTCGCGCAGCGTATAGAAAAAATTGACAAACATGGTTCCCTGCTATTGATGCGATGCCAGATAAAGATCCGTGCTCTTTTTGAAAAGTACGCCCAGATATGGTACGGCGGCGGACTTCAGATTTTTGACCTGGAAGTCGGGATCCGCCTGAAGCGCCCGCATCCAGTTAATCAACTCGCGGGTAGCGGGTTTTTTCTCCACACCCCGGACTTCCCGCAGACGGTAAAAGGTGTCCAGGCAGGCGGCGGTGAGATCCCTGTTAACGTCCGGGAAGTGCACGCTGATGATTTTGCGCATCATGTCGCGATCGGGAAAGGCGATATGATGGAAATTGCAGCGCCCCAGAAACGGGTCGGACAGATCCTTTTTGGCGTTGGACGTAATGACGATCACCGGACGGTGCTTCGCCTTGACTGTTCGGTCGATTTCCATGATGTCAAACTGCATCTGATCCAGAATATCCAGCATATCGTCCTGGAAATCGGTATCGGCCTTGTCGATTTCATCAATCAGCAACACGACTTTCTTATCGGCAGCAAACGCCTGGCCGATTTTGCCCATTTTGATGTAGTCTTCGATATTACTGACATCGCGGCCGGAATCGGCAAAACGGCTGTCGTTGAGACGGGTCAGGGTGTCATACTGATAAAGGGCGTCAATCAGTTTCATGCTGGATTTTACATTCAGAATGACGAGTGGCATGTGCAGGCTCTCGGCAATCGCGTGAGCGAGCATCGTCTTGCCCGTACCGGGCTCGCCCTTGAGCAGGAGCGGCATTTCCAGTGCCATGGAAATATTCACAATTTTAGCCAGTTCATCATCCAGAACATAACGGGTTGCCCCGGCGAATTTCGCGGGGCGGTTTTCAGAGGTTGTCATTCACTTACTCCTTCATATGTTTTAGCTCCCGTCTGATATGATTTATCACACAGAGGGAGAATTTTACTCATTCACCGCAAACAGCCATAACACGATTCCGGCAAAAATTGTAGCACAACAAAATATATAAAAATAACACTTGACTATTCTGGAATAATCCTTTAGGGTGCGTTCAACTTCGCGGGTCATTATGTAAAAAAGCGAAGGAATAAGTTGAATAGTGTCATGACAAAGCGCAAGGTAGGCCGCCTGGTACTTTTGAAACGGGCGGCTTTTTCATTATCTGCCACAATGATAATTCGACTTAGGAACTTTTGAGAAAGGAGGATTAGCATTATGTCAGAAGGTAAAGTAAAGTGGTTCAACGAACGCAAAGGCTTCGGCTTCATCGAACAAGAGGGCGGGAGCGACATTTTCGTTCACTTCAGCGCCATTCAGTCCAGCGGTTTCAAGACCCTTGCTGAAGGTCAGCAGGTCAGTTTTGACGTCGTCCAGGGTAAAAAAGGCCCGGAAGCGGAAAACGTCAGAGCCGTCTAGTCATTTTTTCACATGACTTTTAAAACGCTCCGGAGAATTCTCCGGAGCGTTTTCTTTTTTTTGCCATTCCGGCCAACCCTTAATATTTCTTGACAAAAACAGATCATTCGAGTTAGTGCATGCTCACTTTTTGCCGGCAGCCCTGTTGCGGCATCCCCTTAAAAAAATTGAATTTGCAGGGAAGGATCGGGATAACTTTTCCCATCCGGTTTGAATTTGCTGCGGTATAATAACCGCTATGTGAGGAGGACAAACATTGTATTTCTCGGATGAAACTCAAAAGGCATCTCAGGTACACACCGAAAGATGGCAGGCTGAGGTCGACAAAGCCATGAAAAACAACCCGGATCAGAAAGAACGCTTCTCAACGGTTTCCGATCTGGACATCAAAAGGCTCTATACGCCCGAAGACATGAAAAACATGGATTTTGCCCGCGACATCGGCGCGCCGGGTGAATTTCCCTA
Source organism: uncultured Smithella sp. (assembly GCA_964509625.1). Taxonomy (GTDB): domain Bacteria; phylum Desulfobacterota; class Syntrophia; order Syntrophales; family Smithellaceae; genus UBA8904. The sequence goes on from CAZDYR010000069.1 coordinate 5,202, forward strand.
TCTGCGCGGCAACCAGGTTACCGGTTACCGGGGCCGCTACTGGACCTTCCGCATGTTTTCCGGCATGGGCAGCGCACAGGACACCAACGCCCGCTGGCACATGCTGCTTCGCGAGGGCCAGACGGGGCTTTCCACCGCCTTCGATTTTCCCACACTCATGGGCTATGACAGCGACTCGCCGCGTTCTCTCGGAGAAGTCGGCAAGTGCGGCGTCGCCATTGACACGCTGGAAGATTTTCTGGCGCTGATCTGTGGTATTCCGCTGGATCAGGTGACCACGTCCATGACGATCAATCCGCCGGCCACCGTTTTGTGGGCCATGTACTGCGCGGCGGCCGACATCAAAGGCATTCCGCTAGCCAAAATCGGCGGAACGATCCAAAACGACATGCTCAAAGAATTCATCGCCCAGAAGACCTTCATGTGCCCGCCTGAACCGTCCGTCAAACTGATCAGCGACACGGTCGAATTCGGCACCAAGTACGTTCCCCGCTGGAACACGATCAGCATCAGCGGTTATCATATTCGCGAAGCGGGCGCGACGGCCGTGCAGGAACTGGCCTTCACACTGCGTGACGGCATCGAATACGTCGAAGACGTTATCCGCCGCAAGAAAATGAACGTGGACGACTTTGCGCCGCGCCTGTCATTCTTCTTCAACGCGCATATCGACTTTTTCGAGGAAATCTGCAAACTGCGCGCGGCACGCCGCATCTGGGCGCGCGTCATGCGCGACCGTTTCGGCGCGAAAAATCCCCGCTCGATGTGGATGCGTTTCCACACGCAGACAGCAGGATGTTCTCTCACCGCGCAGCAGCCATACAACAACGTCGTCCGCACCGCCATCGAGGCGCTGGCGGCTGTTTTGGGAGGAACGCAGTCGCTGCATACCAATTCGCTCGATGAAGTGTTCTGCCTGCCTTCCGACCATGCGGTGGAAGTGGCGCTCCGCACCCAGCAGATTCTCGCCGAGGAAACGGGCGTCATTAACACCATCGATCCACTGGCCGGCTCTTACTTCATTGAATCTCTCACAAACGACATCGAAGAAAAAACCATGGAATATATCGAAAAGATTGACGCCATGGGCGGTATGATCGCGGCCATTGAAAAAGGCTTCCCCCAGATGGAAATTGCGGATGCCTCTTACAAATTCCAGCAGCAGATCGAGAAAAATGAAAAAATCATGGTCGGCGTCAATAAATACGTTACCGAAAAACAGCATGCCGTTCCGATGGTTGAAATCAATGAGAGCGTCGGCGAAGAGCAGATTCGCCGACTGAAGGATATCCGCCGCCGCCGCGACGGCCGCGCCGTGTCGCAGTCGCTCACTGACATCCGCACGGCCTGCAAAAACGGCGACAACGTCATGCCGTATTGCATCGCAGCGGTAAAAAATCTGGCCACGAAGCAGGAAATCTGCGACGTGTATCGTGAAGTGTACGGGGAATACAGAGACCCGGGTTTATATTAAGAAACCAAGCCGTCTTCATACGGCTGCCTTTGTTGGCCGCGTTGTCGGCGTCCTCAGCGTATTAACAATACGCCTCCGGCGCCTCCTCCTTGCCGCCGCGGCATCCTGATGAATACGACTTGGTATAGAAGGAGAATTTATGTCGGAAAGAAAAATAAGAGTGATGGTCGCCAAACCAGGCCTGGACGGTCACGACCGGGGCGCGCGCGTGCTGGCTCGCTGCTTTCGCGACGCGGGTTTTGAAGTCATTTATACCGGCTGTCATCAAACCCCGGAACAGGTCGCCGCGGCGGCTATTCAGGAAGACGTCGATCTGGTCGGTTTGAGCTGCCTCTCCGGCGCGCACCGCGTGTTGTTCCCGCGCGTGGTCGAGCTGCTTCGTGAAAAAAACGCGGACGATATCACGGTTATCGGCGGCGGGATCATTCCCGAACAGGATTTCCAAATGCTTTATGACGCGGGCATCCGGGCCATCTTCACCCCCGGCGCGTCGCTTGATTCCATTGTCGAATGGATCCGGGAGCATATCAAAAGCCGCCATTGATCGGACCGGCAGAAATTATTGACTTATGGAAACAACGACTAAAATATGCGCGGGCGACGTCCGCACCGCGTCTCGCCTGATTCGAGACCTGGAAGACAAACTGCCGCAAGCGCGTTCAAAACTGAAAAATCTTTTTATCCATACAGGTAAATCATTCATTATCGGCATCACCGGTTCCCCCGGCGCCGGCAAAAGCACGCTGACCGATGCCTTGATTCACGAATTCCGAAAGCGCGGCAAAACCGTCGGTGTTCTTGCCGTCGATCCGACAAGTCCCTTCACGGGGGGCGCTATCTTAGGCGACCGGGTCCGCATGCTGCGCCACGCGGAAGATGAAGGCGTGTTCGTCCGGTCACTTGCCACACGCGGCGCGCTGGGCGGCCTTTCGCAGGCCGCGGGAGACGCCATCCACGTCATGGAAGCCATGGGCAAAGATGTGGTCATCGTCGAAACCGTCGGCATTGGCCAGCAGGAGCTCGACATCATCAATCATGCTCACAGCGTCATTGTTGTTCTCGTGCCCGGCATGGGTGACGAAATTCAGACGATGAAGGCGGGCATTATGGAAATTGCCGACGTGTTCGCTGTCAACAAAGCGGACCGTCCCGGAGCGAGGCAGTTGCAGACGGAGCTCGCGGCCCTGCTGGGCGCCACGGCGATTCCCGAAGGCGGATGGCGGCCACCCGTTGTGAGCATTGGAAATCTTTATGAACCGGCAGGTTTTGCCGAAAAGACGGCTGAACTCGCAAAGAAGGTATTGGAGCATCACGACCATCTGATTGTCAGCGGGCAATTGGCCCAGCGCATGGAGCGCAAAGCGATAATGGAAATTACCGACGCGCTGAAAGCCAGCATTCTGGAGCCCGTTGTGGCGAAACTGATCGCCTCCGGTGAATTGAAAGAGATTGCTGCCCGCGTTAGAAATCGTGAGGCCGACCCCTATTCGGAAGCGGAATCTGTCGCACGCCGATTCCTCAAGTCAGGAGAAACAGCATGAGAAGAGCAGTCGTAAAAAAAACCGCGAAAAAGAAACCGGCGGGGAAAGCATCCGTGTCCGGGAAACCCTTTCCGATCAGCGCTCCTTCCACCCGCGGTCTTGTGATTGTGATCACCGGCAACGGCAAAGGCAAAACGACCTCCGCCTTCGGGCAGGCCCTTCGTGCCATCGGCCAGGGCTATAAAGTTTTCATCATGCAGTTTATGAAGGGTCGCGACTACGGCGAGTACAAAGCCGCCAAGAGATATCTGCCGCGTCTTACCCTCCGACGTTCAGGCCTGGACAGTTTCGTCATGCGCGACAACCCCGCGCCCGTGGATATCGACCTGGCTCGTCAGGGATTCGAGATGGTGCAAAAAGCGGCAGCTTCCGGCAAATACGATATGATGATCCTGGATGAAATCAACGTCGCGGTTGATTTTAAACTCATCCCCCTTCAGGATCTGATTGAGCTCATCCAAAACAAGCCGCCTGCGCTTGATCTGATCCTGACCGGCCGCTATGCCCCTAAAGAAATACGCAAACTTGCCGACACGGTGAGCGAAGTGAAGGAAATCAAACATCATTATGCCGCCGGCATCAAAGACCGCGCGGGCATCGAATATTAATCCGATATAGAATATTGTCACATTCACTCCGATTGGATCATCGTCTGCGATCCGATCGGGGCGCTCCTCCTTATTCAGCCATGAGAAAATGCTTTATTTCCAGCTATGACCGGTCATATAATGGATCAGGGCAGGAGGATGCATCCCGGCAGATGATATCTCTCGCTGCCGGATTCATGCGATTACCGCCGCTTTTCGCCGAAAATTAATTAGATTCTATCACCGCCGGATGGGAAACCTTTCGTGAAATCTTTAGCCAGAAACCTGCGCGTCAGCCTTATTTATCTCATCGCCGTCATTCTTTTTTTTCATGTCTATTTCGGTTCTTTCTCCACGGCTCTCATCGGGCCGCCGGAGGACAATATGCAGGAC
>CAZDYR010000070.1:0-3772 GCA_964509625.1 uncultured Smithella sp.
GAGGAAATAGTTTTATGTTAAAAATTGCCATTGTGGGCGCGACCGGCATCGTCGGTCAGCAGGCGATCGTCAGTTTGCTCGGACATCCCTGGTTTAAAATTACCAAGCTTGTCGCCTCGGAGCGCTCGGCTGAAAAGAAATATATTGACGCTCTCAGGGACGCCAACGGGTCGATCCGCTGGTGGTGCCCGGAAGAACTGCCGGCGGACATCGCCAATATGGTTGTGGAAGAAGCGGCCAGCTTCGATCCGACTTCCGTGGACATCATTTTCTCAACGATGGATACAGGCCCCGCCAAAGAGCTGGAGCCAAAATACGCCAAAACAACTCCCGTCATCAGCACCGCCTCAGCGTTCCGCTATGAAGCCGACACCCCGATTCTGGTGGGCGGCGTGAATATGGAGCACGCGGCACTTTTAGATGTACAGCGGAAAAACCGCGGCTGGAAGGGATTCATCTCGCCCAAATCCAACTGCACCATCGCCGGACTGGTCGTGTCGTTGAAACCGATTCTGGACAATTACGGCGTTAAACAGGTCATGATGACCTCGCTCCAGGCCATGTCGGGCGCGGGCCGGACTCCCGGTCTTTCCGCCATGGATATGACGGAAAACGTCGTTCCTTATATTTCCGGCGAAGAACCGAAGGTGGAAACCGAGCCGCAAAAAATTCTGGGTAAGCTGACGGGGGACAAAATCGTCAATGCCCCGTTCGGCATCACTGCGGCCTGCAACCGCGTGCCGGTTCTCGACGGTCATCTGGTGTGCGCGTTTGTGCAAACAGAAAAACCCTGCACTCCGGAAGACGTAAAACGGGTTATGGTGGAATACGGCAGAGACTTTGCCGAACTGCATCTGCCCAGCTCGCCCGCGCATCTGATCGATGTTACTGACGATCCGTTCCGTCCGCAGCCGCGGGTAGACCGCGACAAGGGCGGCGGGATGACCGTCACCGTCGGACGCATCCGCAAGGATCCGATCATTCCCAACGGCATCAAATACGTGTGTCTCGCCCACAACACCAAGCTGGGCGCGGCCAAAGGCGCTCTGCAGACCGCGGAGTATCTGGTCAAAAATTATCTGAAGTTAGTCTAACATTTTCTCAAGGGCTGCGGTGTCAAATATTTCACGCCGCAGCCCTTTATTTTTTCAAAGCACGCCTCATTCAGCATCAGGCAAGATCAGGCTCAAGGGAAATTAGCGATGGATGCCAGAAATCCCCAAAGGTACGCCCCAGGCGAATGCTACGATTACCAGTTACTGATCAAACACATTCTGGAAAGTCCCCGCGTTTATTCACCCGATCAGGAAATCGTCTATCGGGACAAATTCCGGATGACCTATCGCGGCTTGTTTGAACGCATACAAAGATTGGCTAATGCTCTGAAAAAGTTGGGCGTTGAATTCGGCGACAAGGTCTGTATGTTCGATTACGACTCCCATCGTTATTTGGAATGCTTTCTGGGTGTCCCCATGATGGGGGCCGTTTTGCACACCCAGAACTGGCGATTGTCTTCTGAGCAAATCCTGTTCACCATGAACCACGCCGAAGACAAAGTCGTCTTGATTCATACAGACTTTCTGCCGCTTCTGGAACCGCTCTGGAAAAAACTGACAACTGTAAAAAAATTTATTCTGATTACGGATGGAGGAAAAAATCCCGATTCGCCGATTCCCTTTGACGGTGAATATAAAACCCTGCTGGCTGAAGCCGATCCGGTTTACGACTTTCCGGATTTCGACGAGCGGACCAGAGCAACAATCTTTTACACAACCGGAACCACGGGTCTTCCCAAGGGAGTCTATTTTTCTCACCGGCAGTTGGTTTTGCACACGCAGGCAGGCTTGATCAGCCAGGGGGCATTTGAATCCGTGTGCCGCTTCCGTTCCAACGACATCTATATGCCATTGACCCCGATGTTTCATGTGCATGCTTGGGGCGTACCCTACGGCGCGACGCTGATGGGAACCAAGCAGGTCTATCCGGGCCGGTATGAGGCGGAGGTGATTTTAAAACTCATTGAAACGGAAAAAGTGACCTATTCCCATTGCGTACCTACTGTTTTGCAGATGGTTCTGAACCACCCCGAGTCCGTGAAAACGGACCTGTCAAAATGGAAGGTTATTGTCGGCGGCGCAAGGCTCAACAAAGGTCTGGCGCTTGCCGCCATGAAACGAGGCATTCAGATTTATGCTTCCTACGGGATGTCGGAGACCTGTCCGCTGGTCTGCCGCGCCAATTTGAAATACTGGATGCTCGGGAAGCCGCAGGAGGAACTTGTGGACACGCTGATCAAAACCGGTTTGCCCGCCCCTTTTGTTTACATTCGTATTTTTGATGAAAAAGGCCGCGATGTGCCAACTGACGGCGTTTCAACGGGTGAAGTCTGCCTGCGGACCCCCTGGTTGACGGAATCATATTTCAATGACCCCGAGCGGACAAAGGAACTCTGGCGCGATGGGTGGCTGCATACCGGCGACATCGGTTATATCACTCCCGAAGGTTATCTGCAGGTGACCGACCGGATCAAGGATGTCATTAAAACCGGCGGCGAATGGATATCATCCCTGGATCTGGAAAATCTGTTGAGCCAGCATGAAGCGGTTTTGGAATCCGCGGCCATCGGGATTCCTGATGCCAAATGGGGAGAAAGGCCTATGATGCTTGTTGTGCTGAAACCGGGGTTTAAAGACAAGGTCAGCGAAGCCGATCTTCGTCAGTTTCTTCTCCAGGGCGCGCAAGGCGGCAAAATCCCCAAATACAGCGTCCCCGACAAAGTGCAGATTGTTGAAGGACTGCCCAAAACCAGCGTCGGTAAAATCAACAAAATAGAAATACGCAAAGCATACATCTGAAGAGGTCTAAAGATTTAAAAGCCGGCATGATGGTTTGCAATCCCGCTTAAGCGCGACGAGTGTTGATTCGCAGCAGCTTGCCGCGAGACGGGTGGTTGTCGCTTTTCGCACGACGGCAAATCATGGCCGGACAGCGATTCGCGCTTATAGATTCCCTTGATGAAGAAATGCCTGTTGATGGGCTTGCGCCGCGCGATAGGAGCTTCTTACCAGCGGTCCGGATTCCACGTATTGAAAGCCTTTCGAATAAGCAACTGCTTTGAACTCGTCGAATTCATCCGGTTGGTAATACCTGGCAACGGGCCAGTGCCCGTGAGTCGGTTGCTGGTACTGCCCGATCGTCAAACGGGCACAGGAAACGGATGCCAGATCGTCCAGCAAGCGAAGAATGTCATCGCGTGTTTCACCGAAACCCACCATAAAACCGCTCTTGGAAACAATTGGCGTTTGAGCAAATCCGGATAGGACATCCAAAGACCTCCGGTAGTTTCCCTGCGGGCGCAATTTTTCAAACATGGACTCAACCACTTCCATATTGTGATTGATGACATCGGGTGACGCAGCCACAACTTTTTCCAACGCTTCCCGATCCCCCTGAAAATCGGGAATCAAAACTTCTATTTTACAGCCGGGAATTTCCCTGCGCAGGCGGACAATGACTTCGGCAAAGACAGACGCGCCGCCGTCGGACAGATCATCCCGGGTGACGGATGTGACAACCACGTAATTCAAATTTATTTCCCGCACGGCATCGACCACATGTCCAATTTCATTTTCGTCGAGGGGTCGCGGCGTCCCATGCACGACGTTGCAATAAAGACAATTGCGCGTGCAGATGTTACCCAATATTAAAAAAGTGGCCGTACCGCTTTGAAAGCATTCCGCCATGTTGGGACAGGCAGCCTCCTGGCAGACCG
>CAZDYR010000070.1:3782-9178 GCA_964509625.1 uncultured Smithella sp.
GTGTGAAGATGGAGGTTGGACAGCGTTGAACGGATTTGACGGCAGCTTTCGGCATAAGGCGGGCGAACTTTAAGCCACGTTGGTTTGCGAAGATAATTTGTGACGGGTTGTTTGTTCATGATTTGGTTCCGAACGGATACTGCCGGGGCGTGTTTAAAATCCTCTGTGATGATCAAACATGCCGGGCAATGAGAAAACACACGGACCGCTCGGGGAACGGCCCCTGCATCAAATATTTATGGTTTCTTCCAGCAGACATCCGGTTGGCGCGCGGCCAGCACTTCGTCAAGCCGGCTCACAGAGGTGGAAAGCGGCGAATCCTTCACCCGCTGCGGATTTTCCTTTGCTTCGTGTGCTATGGCAATCATCGCATTGCAAAAGGCATTGAGTGTTTCTTTGCTTTCCGTTTCGGTCGGTTCGATCATGATGGCTTCCGGTACGATGAGCGGAAAATAAATGGTCGGTGGATGGTAGCCGAAGTCTATCAGCCGTTTGGCGATGTCGGATGTATGGACGCCGGATTCGTCCACCTGCCTCTTTCCCGAGAAAACACATTCATGCATGCAGACGCGGTCATAGGGAAGATCAAAATACGGTTTTAACTTTTCCTTGATATAGTTGGCATTGATCACAGCCATTTCCGTGGCGTGGGTCAACCCTTCCGCGCCCAAAGACCGGATGTATGTATAAGCTTTTACAATCACGTTGAAGTTGCCGTAAAAAGCGCGGACCCGCCCGATGCTGTGAGGGTAATTCTCCGACCAGTGATACCCGGGATCCTTTTTGACGATTCTGGGGACCGGAAGATAATCAACCAGTTTTGTACTCACGCCCACCGGGCCGCTGCCGGGACCGCCTCCGCCGTGCGGTGTGGAGAAAGTCTTGTGCAGATTGAGCTGAATGACGTCGAATCCCAGGTCACCGGGTCTTACCTTGCCTAAGAAAGCGTTGGCATTGGCGCCATCGCCGTAAAGCAGGCCCCCCTTGCCGTGAATGATTTGCGCCACTTGTTCAATGTTGCGTTCAAAAAGGCCAAGCGTGTTGGGATTGGTGAGCATCAAAGCGGCAACGTCTTCAGTCATCAAAGATTTCAGGTGCTCCAGATCAACACCGCCTTCTGAATTGGAGCGCAGGGTGACTGTGTCAAAACCGCAAAGCGCGCCGGATGCCGGATTGGTTCCATGCGCGGCGTCGGGAATCAAAATAACATGGCGTTTTTCGCCTTTGGTTTCATAATATTTTTTGATCATCATGACGCCGGTAAGTTCACCGTGCGCTCCGGCTGCCGGCTGAAGCGTGAAATCGGCCATGCCGAAAATATGACTCAACAGCCGCTGCATGGTGAACATCAACTGAAGGTTTCCCTGGGCTGATTCGTCCGGAACGTAAGGATGCAAACCGGTAAATTCGTGAAAGCCTGCCACGGTCTCATTGACTTTTGGATTGTATTTCATGGTGCAGGACCCCAGCGGATAAAAACCGAGATCCACGCCGAAATTTCGCCGCGATAAATTCGTGTAATGTCTTACCAGGTCAATTTCCGATACTTCGGGCAGATCCAGGTCGTCACGCAGATACTTGGCGTCGATGAGCGACGCGACATCAGGTTCAGGTATTTCGCTTCGGGGAATCTCCACCGCGACGCGCCCGGGTTTGCTGATTTCAAAAATGAGTTCCATTCACGTTTCCCTTTGTTATTTCAAAATCCTGACAATGTGGTCCATATCCGCTTTCGAAATCATTTCCGTAACGCAGAAAGAAAGCGCGCTTTCCAGTTCCGGGTAATCCATGGCCATCTCATATCCGCCGATAATGCCTTCTTTTTTTAATTTTTCATTTACGGTCTGGGCATCGGGACAAAGCACAACAAATTCATTGTACACAGGCGATGTAAAAGCCGCCTTCCAGCCGGGCAACTGCAGAAGTTTGGATTTCAGATATTGTGTTTTATAAATATTGAGCGCGGCGAGTTTACGCAGATTCTTTCCCAGTGCGGCCAGATAAACGCCTGCCGCCAATGCGCAAAGCGCTTCGTTGGAACAGATGTTGGAGGTGGCTTTTTCGCGGCGGATATGCTGCTCGCGCGTCTGAAGTGTCAGGACAAAGCCGCGTTGGCCGTTTTTGTCGACGGTCGCGCCGGCAAGTCTTCCCGGGATGCGGCGCAGGAATTTTTCACGCGCGGCAAAGATTCCCAGATAAGGCCCGCCATAGTTGATCGGGTTTCCGAAACTCTGGCCTTCGCCCACAACAAAATCGGCGCCGCAGGCACCCGCGGGCTTTAAAATGCCCAGGGATGTGCCGTCAGTAAATCCCGCAATGAGCAGCGCGCCTTTCTCGTGGGCCGCCCCGGCAATGGGGGCGATGTCTTCAATGCATCCGAAAAAATTGGGACTCTGGACAATGACCGCCGCGGCGTTTTCATCTAACTGGGTTCGGCAGGCGGCAAGATCCAGCTGTCCTGATGATGCGTGAGGCATTTCCGCCACGGTATAACCGTTGGCCCAGGAATAGGTCTGCAAAACCTGCCGATATTCAGGATGCACCGAACGGGCAACCAAAATTTTTGTCCGGCCGGACAACTTACAGCATAAAACGGCCGCTTCCGCCATGGCTGAAGCGCCGTCATACATGGAGGCGTTGGCAATTTCCGTCCCGGTAAGACGGGCGATCATCGTCTGGTATTCATAAATCGCCTGTAAAATACCCTGACTGATTTCCGCCTGATATGGCGTATAGGCCGTGTAGAACTCGGAACGTCCCACAATATGGCTGACGACAGACGGGATAAAGTGAACATACGCGCCGGCTCCGGTCAATGTCAGACGGGGCACATGGTTTCTGGCGCCGATGGCGGACAGGAGAGCGATTGTTTCCTGTTCGGAGAGACCGGACGGAATATCGGGCATTTTCTGCAATCGGAATTTTTCCGGAATATCGGCAAACAGTTCTTCGATGCTTGAAATACCGATAGCCGCCTGCATCTGATCAATGTCATCCTTGGTGTGCGGGCAGTAGTCCATGCTTAGTGTTTCTCCTCCTTGATCAGCGTGTCATAATCGGCCGCGCTGAGGAGGGATTTGAGTTCGCTTGCGTCAGTAAGTTTTAATGCGGCAATCCAGCCTTTGCCGAAGGCGTCCGAATTGATCAAATCCGGGGCGTTTTCCAGTTCACCGTTCACGTCGATTACTTCGCCGCTGACCGGCGCGTAAACGTCGGACACGGATTTAACGGATTCAACCACGGCCACCGGCTCGCCTTGTGCGACTTTTTTGCCGACAGGCGGCAGTTCCACAAACACAATATCCGTCAGCATTTCCTGCGCGTAATCGGTAATGCCGACAACGGCCGTGCCGTCGCCATTGTCTTTGACCCATTCATGATCTTTGGAATAGAATCTGTCAGCGGGATTTGGCTTGGACATTCTGAATCTCCTTCTAGCTATTATTTTTGTCGTTTATAGAAAGGCAATTTAACCACTTTTGCCGGGCTTACAGCGTCACGGATGGCAATGGAGAGTTCTGTCCCCGGCGCGGCACAGGCAATATCGACAAAAGCCAGGCCGACAGCCTTGTTCAATGTCGGTGTGAACGTGCCGGATGTCACCACGCCGATTTCCCGGTTTGCGCTTAAAACTTTATAGCCGTGGCGGGCAATACCGCGACCGGCCATTTCCAGGCCGACCAGTTTTTTCTGAATGCCGCGATCCCGAAGCGATACAAGGGCGGGCTTGCCGGCGAATTCCTTGTTCCAGTCCACCAGCCAGCTGTAGGGAACTTCCAGCGGACTGGTATCTTCCGTCATGTCCTGACCGTTTAACATCATGCCCGATTCCAGACGCAATGTGTCCCGGGCGCCCAGTCCCGCCGGCTTAAGGCCGGTGCTCCGGCCTGCCGCCATCACTTGATCCCAGATGTCGCCGATCGTTTCGGCCGCGGCATAAATCTCAAATCCGTCTTCGCCGGTGTACCCGCTGCGGGAAATGATCGCGGGAATACCCGCGACCCGGGTCTCGCAAAAATGATAAAAGCGAAGACTCTTTAAATCCGCCGGCGTAAGCTGCTGCAGAATTTCTTCTGAGCGGGGACCCTGCAGATCCAGTTTTCCGGTTTTGTCGCTCACGTCTTCTATCCGGCAGTCAAATTTTTTATCATGCAGGATGGCAGATACACGCTCGAAATCCCTGAGGCGTGTGGTGGCGTTGGTCACCAGCATGTAGAAATCTTCAGCCATTTTGTACACGGTTAAATCATCGATGATGCCGCCCTGATCGTTGAGTACGGCGGAGAGTTTGACCTGGCCGGTTTTTTGTCCCGAAAGATCGCGGGTCAGGACAAGCTGGAGCAGATCAAACGCCTGAGGTCCTTCAACTTCAATTTCTCCCATGTGGCAGATATCGAAAAGGGCCGCGGCGTTGCGTGTCGCGCTATGTTCATCAATCACATTGGTATATTGAACCGGCATGGCCCAACCGCCGAAATCGATGATTTTTGCGTTCAGGGCGACGTGTTTCTCGTACAAAGGCGTCTTTTTCATCAATCATTCCTGGCTGAAAGATTTTCCGGCTACTTGAAAAGTTTATTGATTAAAGCTTCTTTATTTTTCGGGTAATAGAGATTCCCCTCGTAATCGACGATCAGTTTGCCGTCCAGATGATCAATTTCATGCTGCACAACCCGGGCGGTGTAGTCCAGATAGCGTTTGCTGATTTTCTCGCCCTTTTCGTTGAAAGCGCGGACTTTTATTTCGGGAAATCGGCTGACTTCAATTTGAATATCCGGGCAGGAGAGACAGCCTTCCGCCGCCGCCACTTTCTCGCCGCGCTCCTGGGTGATGCGCGGATTGACCAGGACATCGTAATCATCCGGCGTCATTTTTTTCTTCTTATCGTCAACGGTTTTATTACGGAAGATGATAATTCTTTTGTTGATCCCGATTTGCGGGGCGGCCAGCCCCGAGGCGTCGTCGCGGCAGGTGAAGGAATCAATCAGCGCCTTAATGTCCGCCTGCGCTTCCTTGTCCAGCGGCGTGTTGCATTCAACGGACTTTTTTCTCAAAACAGATGTGTCGGTGTCGTTGACACCTTCATCATTCCAAAGGGTTAAGACTCTTTTGGGGGCCATTCTTTTCACCGGTCAGCTCATTTTTCTAAGGCCTATAACATCTATCGAATGTTATTTCAAGTAAACGAAGCTTGCAAATTCCTTTCATCTTTTGTTAAACAGATAATCCATTATTTTTATGAAGATGAATGATTGGAAATGAGGCTTGATTAATCAAATTATTACCCGTACGGCAAGAAAACAGTTTGCCCGCGCCCTGAATTTTGAAGACGGCATCACGCCGGATTTGCCTTCCTGCGCCGATGAGAAACCGCGTTTGCTTTATATCCATATTCC
>CAZDYR010000071.1:0-9126 GCA_964509625.1 uncultured Smithella sp.
TCCGAAGGATCACTGATGAGGATATGGATTTTACCTTTAACCACTTTCAGAGGAATCCAGAGCATTTTGAGCAGAGAAGATCTCTCAATGCCGGAAAGCAGACTGGCCGGAATCACGATATCATCACTAAAAGGTGTGAAAGGACATGAGAAGTGGTCCGCCAGCGCGTCGCCGATTGCACCTTTGGATACGTTGTAACGCTCCATCAGAATTGTTGTGAGATCCTGCTGGGCTTCCAAAGCTTCTTTCAGTGCCTTGTTCATCTGATCCGATGTCAGGATGCCATCCCGCGTCAGCTTATCCAGCTTTGCACGGTATTTTTGGCTGTTCTGTGCAAAATCAAGCTGCACGAAGAAAGCTTTTGCCAGGCAGCCCGTTATTTCGTCTAAAAAAATCTGTTTGTAATCATCAATCGAATCACTCCCTTTTTTGTTCATGATTTCCATGACGCCCAGAATATTTCCGTCATAAATGATGGGGCTGACAATGATTTGGCCGGTTGTTATGCCGGTTTTTTCATCTTCGGAATCGTCAAAACGGAGCGCATCGTTGATTGTTTTTATTTCCCGTTCATTGTAGGCGTCGGAGATGTGAAGCATTTTTTTCTTTTGAACGACATAACCGGCAAAAGTTGCATTATTAACCGGAAACCGAATTTCCTTGGTTTCCTCTCCGTCCCCGATCAGGGTGTAAATCTCTTTTTTCTCTTTATCGATCAGATAAATGGTGAGCCTGTGAATGTGGAAGAGTATGCGGATATCTTCTTTGATATCGACGACCATTTCTCTGAGGTTGGCAGCCGTGTTGATTCGACTGGTGATGCTCTGAATGGACTTATGAAACTCGAGATTCTTTAAGAGTTCTTCCACCTGAGGCGCCTCAGAGATTTCGTCCTTCTGAGATGTTTTATTGTACGTATGCGTCATGAAGGATTTCCTGCTTTCCGTAGCTTGAGCTCCTGAAGGATGTTGAATCCCGCTTAAGCCTGACGATCGCTAATTTCCCGTCGCTGTTGCGCTGGGAATGATTTTCATTTCATACCTCGACAGTTTGCTGTGAGGTGGTTGACAGTCTTTGGCAGATTTTGTCATATGTTAATGTTTTCTGCCGCTTATGCCCGGACCAGGCGTATGTAAAACGAAATTAATGATGATAAAGCAAGGGGTATGCCGAAAAAGCCTGCTGATAATAAAATCCATGAAAAATAAAAGGTTACGGACTTAATGAGCGGTGAATATGATAAAGGCCGGGTCAGGCTGGATCATTCAATTTGACCCGGATCTTACGGTTTACCGGGCTATTAAAGGTTGTAGGATTTGACTTTTCTTTTGAGCGTGGACAGCGAAATTCCCAGCGCTTTTGCGGATTGTGAATAGTTGCCGTTATATTTCTTCAGCGCCTGACTGATACACTTTTTTTCTGTGGCTTCGAGCGGCAGGATGTCTTCCTCGTTCTGAACGCCGGTGCCGACAGCCGCTGTCAGGGTCATGCTGTCCTTCAGCAGCAGGGAAGGCCTGAGCGGCTGACCGCGCTGAATGATCAGTGATCGTTCAATGACATTTTTCAATTCACGCACATTTCCCGGCCATGCGTAATCCATTAATCTGCCCAGTTCGGAATCCGCAAGCCGAATATGGGGGTCTCTGGACATCCGGCTGATGAAATATTCGCACAATTTAGGAATGTCTTCTTTTCGGTCCCGCAGAGGAGGGATATGCAGACGAATGACACTGAGGCGGTAATATAAATCATTGCGGAATGTTTTTTCTTTAATGGCTGCTTCCAGGTCGTTGTTGGCGGCCGCGATGATGCGCACGTTGATAGGCTTGACGGTTTCACTTCCGATGCGCCGGACTTTCTTGTCTTCAAGGACGCACAGCAGTTTGGACTGAAGATGAATAGGCATGGAGCCGATTTCGTCCAGCACCAGCGTCCCTCCCTCGGCCAGTTCAAAAATACCCTTGCGCGACGAGCTGGCGCCTGTGAAAGCTCCTTTTTCCGAGCCGAATAATTCCGCTTCGATGAGATTTTCGGGAAAAGCCGCACAATTAGCTGTCAGAAAAAGCTTGGCGGGCAGGGCGCTTTTTAAATGGATGGCACGTGCCACAACATTCTTACCTGTTCCGGTTTCGCCGGTGATGAGAACCGGCGCGTCACTTTCCGCCGCCAGGTCAATCATCCGTTTGATTTCGTCAAATATGCCGTGACCGGCGATCAGGTCATATTGCTCGCTTTCTCTCGTGTCGTTGTAGTTCTGGATTTGCTCCGCTTTTTCCAGTTCCTGCGTGCGGAACGCCTGTTTGATGGTTAATTCCAGCTCGGCCATTTCAAAAGGTTTGGAAAGATAGTCGTGGGCTCCGACTTTAATGGCTTCAATGGCATTGCTGAAACTCGGATAGGCGGTAACAAAAATGATTTTAGTCTGTTCGTTTTGCTTCAGAATGGACGGGCAAAGCGTCACGCCTTCCGCGTCGGGAAGTTTCTGATCAAGAATCACCACGTCAATTTTTGTTTCCCTGCAGATTCTCAAACCGTCTTTGCCGGTATTGGCGGCCAGGACATCCGTGTGTTCATCGCTGAGTAAATCGCTTACGGATTCGCAAAAAATATCGTTGTCGTCGATAATGAGGATTTTTCTTTTAACTTTGAGCATGTGCTGTTTGACCTTCCGGAATGATGACCGTTACCCTTGTTCCTTTGTCTTTGACGCTTTTTATTTCCATGTTTCCCTTCATGAGCGTGACCATCTTCAACGTGATCATCAGTCCCAAACCCGTCCCGCGGGTTTTTGTTGTGTAAAAAGGTTTGAACAGACTGGCCTGTGCCTCTTTGGACATACCGCAGCCGTTATCTTCCACAATGATCGCGACAAGCCCGTCCTGCTTGATTGCCCGGATGTTGATTTTCGGGTGTTCTCTCCCCTGAAGCGCGTCGGAGGCGTTGGTGATCAGGTTGAGCATGATTTGATGCAGAAGGCGGGGGTCCGCACTGACGGTCTTCACATTCGATTCAACGGCTTTACCGATGGTAATCTCGGATTGATGCAAATCATTACCCACCAGGGCGATAAAACGGGTCATGAAGTCATCGAGGGGTACGTTTTGGATTTCAGGTTTTTCAAAGATGCTGAAACTTTTCAATGCCTGCAGCAGAAACTCTACACGGGAAATTTCAGTCATCGCCCGATCGACAAACTTTTCCACAGCCTCGGGAGAGTATTCGCTGAGATTTCTTTTCAGGACGCTTAAAGTCATTTTGATTGAATTGATCGGATTTCCCAGTTCATGCCGGATTCCGGAAAAGACGTAACTGATATTGTCCATGGAATTGACGGCCTCGGCGATGGATTCCAGGCGGCTCCGTTCCGTGATATCCCGGATGATGATCCAGATAAAGCTGTCGGAAATCATATAAGGTGTGTAACCGAGCAGGCGGTTCTTGAAACGCAACGTGTAATTTCTACCAAAAATCTCACTTTCGGGTTTGCTGCCGTAATCCGTCAGAAGTAAGGAGAGGAGATTCCGATATTCCAATAAATTCTGATTATTCTGGAAAATCTCCGTGGCGAATTTATTTTTAAAGATCAGTTCGTTGTTTTTGATACCCAGGATCACGATGCCCAGATCGATGGTTTCCATAATGCTGGCATATAAAGAATAATCCAGATTTTTTCCCACCTGGGAACGGGAAGGTTTTTCTTTTAAGACCTCGGGCATATTGATGAATAAATTCTTTGCAAAAGTAGTAGTTAAGAGATATTAAACCATTCTAATCAAATTGTGCCACTCCCGGCAAATTTTGTGATTTGATATAAATAATTGCTTGTATTGTCAAGGATATTTTCGTGCGGACCGTTAGAATAATCATACTGATTCTCGTGATCGTCATGATCACCCTCGTGGCGGGGTTGTATTATGCTCCGCGATTTTTAACTTATTCAACAAACTATGCCCGGGCGGATGCCGTTGTTGTCTTATTGGGGCCTGACTTTAATGCCCGGCAGATGCACGCGAGAGATTTGATCCATAAAAGAATGGCGACCTACCTGATCATTCCGGCTTACAATAAAATATACCGCAATGAGCATGGAGACATGAAATCCCTGAACGATGATCACCCAAAGAGTAACATCAATAAAGACAGTCGTCGCGTCATGCCCCGTTATTACGAAGATACGCATCTTGAATTAATGAAAGCGAAAAAAATCATGAATTATTACGGACAGAAGTCGGCGATATTCGTCAGTTCTCCTTATCACATGCGTCGGATTCAAATTATAGTGGATAAAGAATTTAATTCATTTTCGGGCTTGTATTTTTCACCGACGCCTTTTGAAAAAGCTCCGGTAGAGATCTGGCAACTCAAAGCATCGGACTGGAAAAAAGTATGGAAAGAATATATTAAAATAGTATGGTTTATTTTCTATTTCCCCTGGGCCGAGTAAGGTCCGCAAATCTGATCCGTTTCCCGTTTCGCGACGAATCCTGAAAAAAATGAATTCCGCTATTACCCGACGATCGTTCTTTCGCGGCAGCCTGCTGCAGGGTGTCTCATCCAATCCCGCTTAAGCGGGACGAGTTTTGATTCTCGGCAGCTTGCTACGACAGCATGACTTCCCTTTCATACCAAGCGGCTTGCGGTGGAATAGTTCATTTAATATTGTATTTTGTTCAAAAATCCTCAAGTGCTGATGGTTGATTGACGATATGAACCTCAGGGCAATCGGTTTTATCTGCGTCTTGGTTTTAAGCTGTCACAATATTGACGTTATGTCACTTTAAAGGCTTGAATGGTTAACGAATCAAGAAGATATGCTGAGGCAGTATCGCTGAATTATTAATAAAATCAAAAGGATCATGATGTATTCGCTTCTCTGCCATGTTCATTGCGTAAAAAACGGGTCTTGTCGGACTGGCACAGCTTTTGCTGTGGAATAGTCAAAGACACGGGTAGAAACAATTGCTGTACGAATTTAATTTGATCAACCGGGAGGAATCAGGATGAACAGTTATTTTAATAATATGAAGCTGGGTAAAAAAATTCTCCTTGCGCCCGTTGTGGTGCTTTTCTTTCTTTTTATACTGGGTGCCGGGACTTTTACCAGTCTTTGGATGCAGCAGGGAGCGATGGATGATATCTTTAACAACCGCTTTAAGGGCTATCAGGCCAGCGCGAAATTACTCAATGACATATCCACGGTTCAGGGGAGTATCGGCCGTGTGGTAAACTGGGTTGCGGTCGGTCACGATGCAACGGAGGTTGATCAGCTGATTAAAAAGCAGATTGTCACCATGGAAGAAGATGTCCAGCTGACCCGTAAAATGCTGAAGAATAAAGATCTGAGCAAGACGGAAAAGAAGCTTTATGAAGAAGCACTGACAAAGCTTCAGGAATATCAGAAAGCGGCGACAAAAGTTCTCGAGCTTGCGCCAACCGGTTCAGGCGGTGTGTACGCGTCTGTTGCCGATCAGAAGTATGATGCCTTGAACAAGATTGTTTCGGACCTCCATACCTTGCAGAACAAGTTAAGTGATCAAAATTATGCCCAGTCCATTGCCAATTTCAATATTACGATGGTCTTATTCATCATCATCTTTGTGGCGGCTGTCGTTTTGTCAATCGTTGTCAGTATGATTGTGACCCGCATGATATTAAAACCCGTTCAGGAGACAATCGGTGTAATGAAAAAATTGGCCGATGGTGATCTGACGCAGAATATCAACATGGAATCCAGGGATGAAATAGGTGAACTGGTCGCATCCGTCAATACCATGCGGACCAAGATGGGCAACGCGGTCGGACATGCCGTGCAGATTGCTCAAACATTGTCCGATTCGTCATCAGAAGAAGTAGCCGCGATTGAAGAGACGTCCGCCTCACTGGATGAAATCGCGTCCATGACCCGGCAGAACGCCGATAATACCGGGGAGGCCAATAAGCTGATGGCTTCGGCTAAAGAAGCCATCAAAAAGGCCGGACAATCCATGAATGAACTGACCAAGTCGATGAAAGAGATTTCCAGCGCCAGCCAGCAGACACAAAAAGTCGTTAAAAGCATCGACGAAATAGCTTTTCAGACAAATCTGCTGGCCCTGAATGCCTCCGTTGAGGCCGCGAGGGCCGGAGAGGCCGGTGCCGGGTTTGCTGTTGTGGCCGATGAGGTAAGAAATCTGGCCATGCGGGCAACGGAATCCGCGCGGGGATCATCGGGTTTTATTGAAGATATTGTCAATAAGGTTAAAAGAGGCGAAGAACTGGTTAACATGACTAATGCCGTGTTCAGTGATGTGGCCGCTAGCTCAGATAAGGTGGTCTCTCTGATGAGCGAAATATCCTCGGCCTCTCAGGAGCAGTCTCAGGGGATTGCTCAGGTAAACAGCGCCATTGCCGAAATCAACATGACCACTCAGCAGAATGCCGGTAACGCGGAAAGTTTATCGTCGGTCATGTCCATATTTAAAGTTGATATTGAGGAAATGGAAGACGAAGAAATACGCAGACCCGCCCGCGGCGCTCGTAAAGCTCCCGGCAGGCGGGCGCTCATTGGTCACGAATAGAAAAGAGCGGATGATCGGCTTAGCTGTCCGGTTTTAGATAGGGCAGGGCCAGTTGCACTTTTTTAAGCGCCTGCTTTTCAATCTGGCGCGCGCGTTCGCGGGTAATGTTGTACTTGTCGCCGATTTCCTGAAGGGTCAGCGGATCGTCCGCCATGACGCGGTGCTGGATGATGTAACTTTCCCTCTCGTTTAACCTGGCGAGAGCGCCGGCAATGTCCCGTTTGACCAGACTGCGCTCTTCATGCTTGATGAGTGACGTTTCCTGGTCTTCTTTGTCATCCGTGAGAAAATCCAGGTGGGACGTGTCGCCGTCGTCGTTGATGAATTCGTTGAGCGACAGGTCGCGCGTGCCCATGCGCAAATCCATTTCGGCAACCTCGGAACCTTTAACCCCTAGTGAATCCGCGATTTCACTAAATTCGGGATTCTTTTCCGATATCCTTTCCAATTGTTTTTTAGCCTGGCTCAGCTTGAAGAACAGCTTTCTTTGCGCCTGGGTTGTGCCGATTTTTACAATGCTCCAGGATTTGATCAGGTAATTCTGGATGTAAGCGCGAATCCACCAGACGGCGTAAGATATCAGGCGATAACCCTTTTCAGGGTCGAATTTTTTCACAGCGTGGATGAGTCCGATATTGCCTTCCTGGATCAGATCGGCCAGCTTAAAGCCGTAGTTCCGGTATTCATGGGCGATCTTGACGACAAAACGCAGATTCGAAACGATGAGCTTTTCCGCCGCCTCCATGTCGTTGTCCTTCTTGAGACGCATGGCCAGTTTGAATTCTTCTTCGGCACTCAAAAGCGGAAATCGGTTGATTTCGGTGATATAGAGGTCAAGAGTGCCGGTAACGATGGGTAGCTTCAACGTTTGGGCCTCCGTAAGATAATAAACATGAATGCTTTTTATCGAAGAGCGCCGGTTCGGTCAAGAAATTTATTCGCAGGCGGCCTGTCTTGACAGTCCGGCCTTTGATGTTTATTCTATGGGCAAAACAATCTAAGGAATTGAAATGAAATCCGTTAACAAGACGATGATCGAATCGGCCGTTAAACTGGCAAGAGAGGTCAAAGCCGGCTGTGTATTATTGTGCGTGGATGTGAGAAACGAGCTTGCCGATCTTCCCGAAGAGGTAAAATCGTCCGTGCAATTCGTTATGGTCATGCCTGAGGATGAGCCGCTCCCGGAGACGTTCACAAAGTATGTCCAAAAACTGGATGTCCCGAATGTCAACTTGACGCGGGTGGGCAAGATCAAAATAGCGATAGCCAAGGGTATCGTATCGGGGATTTTTAAAAAAGGCGACAAAATCGTATGCCTTTCCGGTGTTCCGAAATTTGGTTACGCGGACAGCATTTTCTTCATTGATGTCGGACGTGAATTTGAAATCCTGACCTCAGACGACATTAACGATGTGGTGGAGGCGGTTCAGCCGGAGGTTTTTAACGCGATGTTGAATATCGCCTGCGAACTGGCCGCACAGGGGCGGGAGGCCCGCAAAGTCGGCACGATCTTTGTGCTGGGCGATGATGAAAAGGTTATGCAGCTTTCCAGGCAGATGATCATCAATCCGTTCAAAGGTTACTCTGAGGCGGATCGCAATATTTTAAACCCGGACCTGGAGGAAACCATCAAGGAGCTTTCCGCCATCGACGGCGCGTTTATCATCAAGGCCAACGGCGCGATAGTGACGGCGGGCCGGCACTTAAGCGCGGCCCTGGAAAGCAAGGATTTTCCGTCGGGCTTAGGCAGCCGCCACATTGCGGCGGCTGGCATTACCCACGTGACCAAGGCGGTGGCGATGGTCATTTCGCAATCCACCGGCAACGTCAGTGTATTTAAAAACGGAAAGCTGTTCGTAACGATTGAAAAACCGGTAGAATAAAGAGGAAGATTATGAGATTTGATAAATTCACATTAAAAGTACAGGAAGCATTACAGGACGCGCAAACCCTGGCCGGAACGCTTGGTCATCAGGCCATCGAACCGGAGCACATGCTTATGTGCTTTTTACAGCAGCCCGACGGTATCGCCGGCGCCATTCTGAATAAATTGAATGCGTCACCCCAGAAGGTGGAGCAGGAGCTGAACGCCTATCTGAAAAAGCAGCCCAGTGTCGGGGGAGCGGGTGCCGGTCAGGTGTATCTGGGAGGCAGACTCAATAAACTGTTTGATAAGGCGATGACGGAGGCGGCGCAGCTCAAGGACGAATATGTCAGCGCCGAACATGTGCTGATTGCCATGTCTGAAGAAAAAGAGGGACAGACGGGCAAAATTCTGCGATCGAACGGTATAACGAAAGACAATATCTTCAAAGTGCTGGTGGATATCCGCGGCAATCAGCGCGTAACCGATCCAAATCCCGAAAACAAATATCAGGCGCTGGAACGCTATGCCAAAGACTTCAACGATCTGGCCAAAAAAGGGAAGTTTGATCCGGTGATCGGCCGCGATGAAGAAATCCGCCGCATCATGCAGGTGCTTTCCCGCCGGACCAAGAACAATCCGGTGCTGATCGGTGAGCCCGGCGTCGGCAAGACCGCCATCGTGGAAGGCCTCGCCCAGCGGATC